>JAGHCO010000208.1 GCA_021160405.1 Candidatus Aerophobota bacterium | reverse complement strand
GGATTAATCTAAGGGTGAGAGGTCCTCTGGAGGAAAGTAGCTTAATAGTTCCAACTATCCAGATAGCTGCGTTTATTAACAAGAAGTCAGAAGATTTTGAAAATATGTCAAGGTATGTATTTAGGAGCATTTACTTATCTGATTTTGTTCCTATTGTGGATATTGACCAGGACGGCTCTCAGGACATTTTTACAATCTATGCCGATCTTGGCCTTGCTTCCAAAGAAAATATAATAAGATTCCTCAGTAAGGGAAAAGTAGACCTTCTTTTAAGATGTTATCTTTTTAATAACAAAAAACAAGGATATTCTTACACCTCTGATTTGGCCTACCCCTTTGTTCTTGAGTGTGGAGATCCTGCTGACATCTCAGAAAGTATTTTTGTTGATTTTACTGGAGATTTTGATGGAAACGGAACTCATGACTTTTGTTTCAGAAAAAAAGCCGGTACTCTTTCTATTGTACTTTTGGGAAGAAATAGGCAGAAATTAAGCGTTTTAAATGAATTTGAAGTCCAAATCCCAGCAGACACCACTTTAATAAAAATTCTAGATATTAACAGGGATGGTAAAGCTGATTTTCTCACTTTGAACGAGAGTGGTACAGAGTTAACCATTTTCAGAAACCAAAACTTATAAAAATGAAATACCGAATAATTTTACCACTGGGGTCTTTTCTTCTTTTCCTTATATTTGGTGTGAGTTATCAAAGTTGGACGCAAGGTAAATTTGCTGTTTCTGAATTTTCTCTTTTTAACTCCAAGCACACAATAAATAAGGGCGATTTGGAAGGTTACGCAACTCTTTTGATCGAAGACTTAGATGGCGATGGCTTAAAGGATATCCTCTTTTTAAAAGGAAAAAATATATTTATATTTCCTCAGAGCTCTTTAAACGGATACCCTAATTACCCTACTGAAACGCTGGATTTAAGCAGATTCTCTGCAGTAGACACTTCAGATATTGGCCTTAAACCAGGGAAAGAGCTAGTTTTGATGGGTGAAGATGGGATATATTGTTATACACAAAATGAAGGAAAGTTTGAGGCAAACCCCATCCAGATAATCTCAGAAAAGACTTTTTACCCTCCCTTCAGTAGAAAAATAGAAGTTTGGGACTTCGCTCTTGATCTAAATGGTGACGGGGAAGACGAAATCCTTTTGCCCAAGCAAGATAGGTTAATAATTTATTCAAAAGATCCAAAAGGGTTCTATAAGATCAAACAGGAAATTCCACTTGAGTCCCAAATATCCATAGAATTCGGTGATACAACTTCTGAATACAGCGTAAGAACGCCAAGTTCAGTTCTCAACACTTTTGATCTTTTTAAAAATAAAACTTTGGGGCAACCTGGACTTTCCTTTGTTCTCCATCTTACCACCGACAAATTTATCTTTATTGATCTCAATGAAGATAACAGAAAAGATCTTGTAATCATCAAACAGGGGTCACCAAAAGAGTTATTAGATAAGAAAAGATTCTTTGTTGCTTACTGCCATTACATTTTTTTCCAAAACGAGCAAGGTTTTTTCCCACAAGAGCCAAGTAAAATTTTTGAGACCCACCGTTCTTCTTGGCTTTCTGGTTTTTATAGTGATATCAACGGCGATGGGAAAATCGACAAACTGGAAATTAACCATCTGATGGATAGTCCCCTATCTCAAAGAGAGCTGAGTGTTATCAAGATTTTTTTGGCAACAGGAGGTAACACTTACCCAACTCAGCCTCAGCAGGTGATAAAAGCTAAGGGAAACATATGGGAAAATACCCCTTTTTTAGACTTGGACAAAGATGGTGATCTTGATCTTTTAGTAGTGGCAACATCCATTCCTGCAGAATCGGTGGGGAGCCTGGTAAATAGTTTTTTGGAGGAAGGGAGAAAGTTTATTTTTCAATTCTATCTTTGGAAACAAGGAAAAGGTTATCCCAAAATGCCAAATTTTACTAAGGCGATTAAATGGAGCCTCTTTAATAATCAATTCTTATCCTTTGATGGAGATTTCAATGGTGATGGCTATCTGGACATTGCGCTATTTAGAAAAGATAAAGTTGAGATATTCACCTTGATTAATGTCAAAAAAGGTTTTTCTGATAGACCTTGGTTCACAACCCCCATAGATGAATTTGATTCCTTTTATATAGATGATTTAAATGGTGATGGAAGAAGTGATATCATCTTGGTTAATTTATCTGCTGGGTCAGTTAAAGTTATGTTTTCCCAAAAGGACTAAGCCAGAATGAAATTTACAGAGTATCTTGGGCGTATTTTAACATCATTACCCTATGCCTTTATTATATTTCTTCTTGGGGGAAGTATACTTGCTCCTTACCTGGAACATAAGCGCATGGAAGTATCTCAAGTAATTTATGCTATTCTTGGAAATTGGTGCCATCAAATGCCAACAAGGTGCTTTTGGATTTTTGGATCTCCGATGGGGCTTTGTGCCAGGTGCTTTTCATTTTATTCCTCTCTCCTCGCAACAGGTTTTTTTCTCCTGTATAAAAATACCAAGAAAATATTCTGGAAATGGGGATTTTTGTTGCTCATTCCTATATTGATAGATGGTACCTGTCAACTAATTGGTCTTTGGAAAAGTACCAACCTTATTAGAGCTGTTACAGGTCTTGCAGGAGGGATCGGCATAGGATTATTGGTATTTCCCATCTATTTTAGATTCATCCATTTCTTTGAAGAGTTACGAAAAGCAAGAAATATTAAAAGGTTTACCTTTTTCCCCAGCAAGTTAAGGCAGTCGTAAGAAAAGAAAATTAATATTTTTTGCACATTCTCAACGAAAATTTATAATAATTTTGACGAACATGAAAATTCTCCTTCTCTATGTTTCTGATGTTTTGGGACACAGACAAGCAGCAAGAGCAATTAAGCAGGTTTTTCAGCAGGAATACCCTCAAGTTACTGTAAGAGAGGAAAATCTCTTCCGTTATGGAAATCCTTTTGTCAGATGTAGCTTAAATAGTCTGTACTATGC
>JAGHCO010000140.1 GCA_021160405.1 Candidatus Aerophobota bacterium | reverse complement strand
TCAATACTACTTACCCAAACGCATCCCCAGGCATCAGTGAATCTTTCATTGGCTTTATATGCGGGGCCAAATTCTAAGTTTTCATAATTTCTTTCCCCTTTTAAAATCAGGAAAAACAAGAGAATGATGTAGTTGTAAAATTTCTACTTTTTAATTTTTCTTCCATTAACCTGGAGAATAGTAATATAAACTCTTTTTCGCCCGTAAATAAATCTAAATCATAAGAAAGGCGATGCCCTATGTAAAATTCTGATAGGGCAGTCCCTCCTGTAAGATAGAAAAATTGAGAATCTGAAAGGCTGGGAAAGAAGGTCAAAATCCGCCTTTGATTATTTGTGATAATCCTTTTCCCTTTCAACATAACTAAAATAGTCCTCCCACAATATTCTTATATTCTAGGAATGTCTATTTCATTTAAAAGTAACTTCACTTCTTCCCAATTAAAATTAAGCTAACCAATATCTTCTCTCTTCCCTCAGTTAAGACTTTTTTAATATACCACTTTCTCTGCCAGGGATCAGACAATATATGTTTTTGGTTTCATATTTCAATCAAGATACATTACTTTTATCTCAATATACAAAAATTCCTAAAGAAAGCAAGGAAACGCCCAAGATCTTTTTTCCACCGCTGTAGATATAGTCTTACGATGAATTAAATCTCTGATCGCGCCCTGCCTCTTGACAGGTATAAAAAGTTTATTATAATATATAACAAAGTTAACTTGTCTGACCAATATCCCAAAAAGGGGGAATAAATTGCCATTTAAAAAGATTCAAACTGAAAAAGTTTATATGAAGATAGTAAAACAAGTTCTTGATCTCATTAAGGAGGGAAAGTTAAAGCCAGGGGATAAACTTCCCTCAGAACGTATACTTACAGAGAAATTTGGAGCCTCCCGCCCTTCTTTGAGAGAAGCTTTAAGTGCCTTAGAAATTTTGGGAGTTATAGAAAGCAGGGGTGGTAAGGGAAATTTTATCAAGAATGACCTTAAATCACCCTCCTATGAGGAAAAAATTAAAGAACTCGGGGAGGAGCAAAGTCCTTTTGAACTTTTAGAAGTAAGGAAAGTAATAGAAACTGAGACTGCTTCTTTAGCTGCCAGGAGAGCTACTAAAGAGGATATAGAAAATATGGAGAAGCTAATAAATAAAATAAAAGAAGCTCCTGCTGAGATTTCCCAGGCTCTTGATCTTGATTACGAGTTCCATCTTAGTATAGCCAAGGCTACCCATAATAGTCTCTTTGCCCAAATAATGATTTACTTAATGGAAGGATTAAGAGAAAATTTATGGAGAAATACTATAAGAAAGACCTGGGGTATTCCCGGTCAACCGGGAAGGTGTATAAAGGAACACACAGCTATCTTTAATGCTATAAAAAATAGGGACAGTAAAAGTGCTAAAGAGAGAATGCATGAGCACCTTATTGGTGTAGAGAAAGATTTACTGAGCGGGGATGAAATGGTAGAAGAAGATTAATTAAAAATACCCTATTAATTAAGAGCATATAAAGAAATATAAAGAAAAGAAAAAAGCTAAAAGTTAAAATAAGGCCGGAAGGGAGGTGAAAAGTAATTAGGCCATTATAGTAGTAGGTAGAGGAAAAAGTTCTCCAAAGAGAAAACTGCCAAAAAGCGGGCTTTTCTTGGTGGAGACTTCTGAGAAAGAGTAAATTATATAAAATTTACAAAAAGGAGGAGGAAAAATGATACGAAAATTAATAGTAATTTTCTTAAGTGGGTTAATATGCTTAGAAACAATTACCTCAGTGTTAGCAATGGAGTACAAAGAAGCTCCTATGCTTAGAGTAAAGGTAGCCGCTGGAGAACTTCCCCCAGTAGAGGAAAGACTTCCTAAAAATCCTGTGGTAGTAACACCGGTAGAGGAAATAGGTCAGTATGGAGGCACATGGCATAAAGTATACGCAGGAAGTGCCCCTTGGATGGGTTTAGACTCGCGATTCGGATACGAGCCGCTGGTCCGTTTTGATAGAGATGGTAAGACTATAGTCCCCAATATAGCGGAGAAGTGGGAAATTAAAGACGGAGGAAAAACATTTATTTTCCATCTAAGAAAAGGCATAAAATGGTCAGACGGAGTCCCTTATACGGTAGATGATATTATGTTTTGGTATGAAGTGATGAATAATAAGGAACTTACTCCTGCTTTTCCAGGGTGGCTCAAACAGGGGGGGAGACCGGTAAAAATAGAAAAAATAGATGACTACACTATTAGATTTAGCTTCGCTAAACCCTATCTTTTATTTTTGGAGAATCTTACCTTCCAAGGAAGCGGTATAACTTGCTACTGCAAACACTATTTAAAACAATTTTATCCCCAATATACTTCCCCGAAAGAGCTGGGAAAGAAAGCAAAAGCAGGGGGGTTTGATTTCTGGTTTCAGATGTTCACCGAGAAAGCTTCTGTCAACTGGAATCCTGAACTTCCCACTATTAGAGCCTGGAGACTTCAGGAAAGGGGAGCCACGCGCGCTAAAGCCATTCGTAATCCTTATTACTGGAAAGTAGACCCTACAGGGAATCAGTTGCCTTATATTGATTATATAGTAGAGGACGCTTTAGGTAACGCTGAAGCAGTAAATATGAAGACAATGATGGGTGAAGTAGACTTTCAGGGTATATATTTAGACTTCCAAAACTATACACTCTTTATGGAAAACAGCGAAAAAGGGAATTACCGTGTGCTTCTCTGGGAGATACCCTACATAGTAACTATCTATATTAATCAGAATTGTAAAGATCCTGTCTTGCGCAAGCTCTTTGAAGACCGAAAATTTCGTATAGCTCTCTCTTTAGCAATTGATAGAGATAGTATTAATGAATTTTGTTATCAAGGCGTAGGAATACCTCACCAAGCTACCGCCGGGAAATCCTCCCTTTATTATAAGGAAGAGTTTACTAAACACTATATAGAATATGACCCTCAAAAAGCAAATAAGCTTCTCGATGAGATAGGATTAACGAAAAGGGATGCTGAAGGCTATCGACTAAGACCAGATGGAAAAACTTTAGCGGTAGTGATTGAACCTTACCCCGGAGGAATTGGAGCATCTCCCTCGGATGTATACGAACTCGTAAAGAAATATTGGGAAGCTGTAGGAGTCAAAACGGCTATCAAAACTCAAAGTGGTAGTCTTTGGGTTCAACGAGTATATCGAGCCGGAGAGCATCAAATAGCGGCATATGTAGTAGTAAAGGACCTATGGGATCTTAACCCAAGATTTTTTGTCCCTGTAAATGCTGCCTGCCCTTGGGCTCCTCTTTGTGGGATGTGGTATGAGAGTGGAGGAAAGTCTGGAGAGCAACCTACCGGGGATATACGCAAAGTTTTGAACTTCTGGGAGGAGTTGGTAAGTGCTCCAAATCAAGAAGTGAGGATTCAAGCGGGGCAAAACATTCTCGCACTTCACGATAAGAATCTCTGGCAGATCGGACTCCTTGCTTACCCAACGCCTATTGTAGTAAAAAGCTACTTCAGAAATGTTCCTGAGAAAGCCGTCTATTCGTGGATTCTGCGTGCTCCCGGGTATGTATATCCGGAACAGTTCTTTATTAAAAGTAAATAAAAAGCGTACTACACAATGAGGAGGAGTCAGCAGACCCCTCCTCATTTTTAATCTTCCAAATTTATATTATAGTGGCTCTTCTAATCTCCCTTTTTAATGAGAGTTTCTTGATTAAACAAAGTAATCTTCCCCATTTCTGAGGAGAGAGAAATGTTTTCTTATATTGCCAGACGACTTTTTTACATGATTCCTACTCTCTTAATCATCTCCGTAATTAGTTTTACTCTCATTCAACTTCCTCCAGGTGACTATTTAACTTCTTATATAACTGCTCTCACCGAAACTGGTGAGTCAGTAGATGAATCAGTGTTAGCTTCATTAAAAAAACGCTATGGCTTAGATCAACCATTTTATGTCCAGTATTTTAAGTGGATAAAAGGTATCTTTTATGGAGATTTCGGTGAGTCTTTCATCTGGAATATGCCTGTAAGTAAGTTAATAGGAGAGCGAATAATGTTAACAGTGATAATTTCTCTTTTCAGTCTTATTTTTACCTACATTGTAGCTATTCCCATAGGGATATACTCCGCCACTCACCAGTACTCGTTACCTGACTATGGTTTTACTTTTATTGGTT
>JAGHCO010000107.1 GCA_021160405.1 Candidatus Aerophobota bacterium | reverse complement strand
GGATATATTAGGGGAGCTTTTGGTAGAAAAAGGGAATTTTTAGTGGTAAAGGATAAACATTTTAGATTAAAACCTTATCAGTTTCTACTTAATGCAAGGGATTATGGAAATGATCTTAATGTTGCCTGGTATCTTACCTACAGACCTTCAATTTTTAGAGCTTTTTTGATGGTATTTCCCTTTGTTAACCTTATCCCAAAAAAGATCGAGGATCTAGATCTTTTTGACCTCCAGGATCTTACAGCTTTTAATACTCTTTGTCATTACTCTGTTCTTTCAGCAGTTGAAAAAATCATGCTTAGTTTAAACCAAGATCCTTCAAAAATAGATAGAAGATCAAAGGGATTTTTGGGGATTTCATAGAGATTACTCTGGGTTGTCCATGTTAGTGAAATTGCTTTTAGGGCGTCCAGAGAGGAGGTGTGAAGATGCCAAGATATGTGGCGGCAATAGATACTGTATGGAAAGATTTTACAGAAAAGCACAAAGAAATAAGGGAAGAAGTTGAGAGGAAGTTAAAAGATTTTTTAGAGGGAAGGAAACCTAATCCAGTCGCTATAAGGGGTCCCATTGGTCAGGGAAAGACACAGCTTTTGTATAGTATTTTTAAATTTGTCTGGAAAAACGGCGGAATAGCACTTTATACAACTTTAGACAAGTTGCTTCCCGAGAAGGAGACTACGGCAAGTGATTTTGCTCAGCAACTTAATTTGAGCATTAATCAAGCTATTGAAAAATTAAAAGCAGGACAAATCATGGAGATACCATTCTTTACTGAGGAAATGAAGCGGTTTATAAAAGTCTACAGTGAAAATATCCATGAACGTAACAAAGTAGTTTTTCTTATAGACGAAATGGAACGAAGTTATGAAAAACTTCTCAATAAAGTGAAAACAGATGACAGAAGCCCCTTTGGTTATTGGCTTGAGCACACACCTTATTTTCCAATAGCGGCTTTTGCGCCATTATCTCACTATGAGGCTCTTTATGGAGAGGCGGAAAAGCGGAGATGGGATTCTATTGCATTACCTCCTATAACTGCCAGAACTCTTAAGTTGAAAAACAAAGACTTTGGGAATTTTGTTTGGTGGATCTCGAGAGGCAGACTCGGGATTTCTTATAAGGCAATGGATAGCGTAAAAAGAAAGAAATTTACGGAGTTTAAAGAGTTTAAAGATCTGGTGAACGAATTGGGTCCTATCGCTGGAGTCCCGGCTATAGATCTTGACAGCCTTGCTAAACTGGCAAAATCTTTCTCTTTTATAATTAAGTTATTCCCCCAAAGTAAGGTTATGCTGCCTCGTGTGATTGAAGGAGAGCTCATAGATAAGGCAGAATTTATCGAGTTTCTTAAAGTATGCTTGAGAAATGAGGGGTGGACAGAGCGAAGTATAGAATTTTTCGCATATTACTTTGATATAATAGCAGAGGCCTTGTCGCAAAGTAATAATATTCTAATCTCTTTTGAAAAATATGAAGAAATTTTAGTGTTGTTCAAATTGAGTATTGATTTGGCAACAGAGCACGAAACACTTGAAGACTCTGAGGTAAAATATATTTCCGAACGATTCCGCGAACTTAAGGAAAAATTTCCCTCTTTTTTCTTTACTCGGTTATACCCTCAACTTCGCAAATTATCTAAAGGTAAAGGTTCGGTTCTCTCTTATCAAGAAGTTGCCAATCTTTTTCCGATGCCTATAACATCACCAATTTTTGGTGACTTTGATACGATTGATAAAGCAAAGGAGATTCTGTTAAGTAATATTTCTTATAATTATGTTGCAAAGGATGAGATAGAAACTACGAGAGGACTTTTAACTTTCTTATATTTCCCTAATGAGGTAAAACTGGGAAGTTATTTGGTCTCTCAAGAAATACTCGACTTTCTGCCGCCTAATAAAGGACTTGTTTGTGTCTTACTCAATGGTGACCCTCTCCAAATAAAAGTTAATGGAGTTGCTAAGTGGCTTAATGAAGTTGGAAGAATGAAAATAGCGACTCCTTCAAAAATGCTCCGTGATTTTCTTATTTACTTTCTTGCATGGACTCTTAATGAACGAATTGTCGAAGGATATATAAATGACCTCAAGACAGTGCTTTATGAGCAAGCTGAACAACTATGGTCAAAAGATAAAGAATCAAGTAGGAAAGTATCACATTATGTTAGCATGTTAGGAACTTTCTTGGGTAGTTTTAAAGATATGTTACTTCTAGATAGGGAAAAATATTCAGCTAAGGTATCTATAGACAGCATAAGAAGATATGGGGAACGCTATACCAGATTTCCTGACATCGTTGGAATAGCTTTTACGAGAAATAGAGATGAACGCAACCTTATCTACCGTTTCAGAAAATTGCTTTTGGATAGTGATGAATTGAAGAGTCTAAGATCAGGAATTGGAGGACTTTTAGAAGACGCTTCTGTAACAAAAATAGGTCTATCAACTACTTTAGAAAATATACGTAATGATTTTGAGGGGGAGTTACATCTTCTACGAGCTTTAGCGCATGAAAGAGGTATTGAAGAAGAGAATTTCATAAAATTATCGGAGCAAACTGAGGCAAAGACCGCATTGAAAGGAATCTATAGGTTTGCTCGTTGTAATATACCACCCTCACGTTTCGAAGAAATAAAGAAGGAAATCAGTGGGACATTAGAAGAAATAAAGAAGTTAAAACAAGTACGAGAAAGTATTATACAAGATATAGGCATTAGTTTACGGGAATCCAGAAGTGAGAAAAATCAAAGTCAGATTAAGGAACTTCTACAAATAATAAATGATGCAGAGAATAGTTCTCAGTACATCAAATGGCTTTTAGGCGAATTTATTACTGTAATCTTAAACGATTTTAAAAACCAATATCTCCACCCAGATCAAACTACACGTAGCAAGTGGGAGGCTAGGTCTGATATAGCAAAAAGTTTTGCCATTAGAAGAGAGAACATTGACAAATTAAAAAAGGAAACCTTCGATTGGCTTGAAAAGAAGAAAGATGAAATAAAAGGTGAGTTAAATAATGGGTATAAAGAGGCACTTGAAATACTAATGAGATATGATAGAGAGGTAGATTGGGAAAATGTCGATGCCTTAGAGTGGTCTTCTTTTGAGGAAAAAATAGATGCCCTTGTCGATCAAGTGGAAACTTTAAAAGAGATTGATTCAAAGCTACAAGAAATTCTTCAATTAGCTAGTGAAATAAATAATCAATTAAAAGAGGTGATGTAAAGATGGAGTTTGCCAAATTTTTAAAGGATAAAAGAACAGAAATCGAAAATTTGGGAGCAAAGTTAACAGAGCTTAAAGGCAGACTAATAGAAGAGAAATCTCCCCCTAGATGGAGTGGCGATGTAAGAGAGCTAAGTAAATTTGTCACTGAGCTTGAGGAGTGGATAAAAAGTCCGCAGGTTAAAAGATCTAGAGAATTGATAGAGAAACTTAAGGAATACGCAAATGATAACAGGAGTTTTAAAGGGTTAGGGGAGGGTTATCTTATTACTATTTTAGAATCTCTTGAAAAGGTGAATGCTGTCATTTTAAAGATCGAAGACAATTCATTAAAGGCAAACGCATCAATGGCAGTTTTAGATAAACTCCAACGGGAAGAGAATTTTGAAGATTTGATAAAAAATATAATAAATTACTGGGAGTCTTTTAAAAAATTTGAAAAGAAAGCAGTTCAAAATGAATTTTTAAAAATAGTGAAAAAGGACATGGTTACCTCCCTTGTTGAACATACAGAGTTTTCTATTGAACAAGTAACAGAAGCAGAAAGCACATTAGAGAAAGCATCTAATGCTTTTGAACTTTTGACAAATTTTGGTATTAGTCCACAAGCTTATATTAAAACTTATAAATCCTCAAAATCTGTAAATGAAGTTTGGGCGAAAGCAGATGATATCCGGAGACTTTTAGGAGATACCAATTTTCAAATTACCAAAGAAGTTGAGGAACCATTTGGAGAAATGAAAAATATCCTTGAGTTAAGAGAGACATACATAAAAAAAGAAAATCTAACTGAGATAAGTAGTGGTCTTGAAAAAATAAAAGAAAAAATAAAAGAATGGAGAGAAAGAGTTGAGAGAAAATTTAATGATGAATATTGTAAGACTAAGATTTTGGCTGAATTTGCTAAACTCGGAGATGAAATTGGGAATCTTTCTGAAGAGTTTAAGAAAAAGGTGAGGACATCTTTCGATGTAAATGAGATTTATACTCCCTATAAAAAGCTTCGAGAAGTAAAGTATGAAGCAACAAAGAAATTAGAAAGGCAATTTTCTGAAGATGAAAGAAAAATTATTGAGAATTTGGAAACCGCAGATGAACTTGTAGAGAGCATGGGTAAAAATTTTTGGGTGGCTCTTAAAAGTCTTAGAGAGAAACAATTAATTAAGATAGCGATTAGGAGGGTGTAGTGGATAGTGAAGCAAAATTACATGAATATGTGGAAAGACTGAGGGGAGAGTGGGCAATAAAAACGAATTGGGGTAAAATAATAGTAACCTTTAGACCTTTTAGAGTTGGCTACGGTACAAAGAAGGGAACCCCTGATGAGCTTTTAATTATTAAAGTTATTTTCCCATTGTTTGGAGAGAAAGTATCCTTACAACTACCTGTGCTGTTAGAAATGGAAGAAAAAAGTGGAATGTCAGCGAGCCTAGAAGATCTAGAAAAATTTTTGAAAGGAATGCTCTCAGGCAGAGAGAAAGATATTTATTACAAATACACTGAAATTCCTATGTTTGTTCTAGGTAAAAAGAGAAAAGAAAAGATCAAGGAAATCCTTCTTCGGACTAAAATAAAAATAAAAGAGATTTCCCGAAATATATAGTTTTTCCAAATCAACAGCGTGTAATAAAGGTATCTGGTTGCGTGCCTTCAACATCCACACCACTTCAGATATGCTCATAGTATAGTTAGGTAAGGTCGGGATTAAACTGATAAAGGAAGGAAAACAT
>JAGHCO010000256.1 GCA_021160405.1 Candidatus Aerophobota bacterium | reverse complement strand
CCTTAGGACCTATCAAATTGATACTACGAACTTCAAAAGGATTCTTCTCTCCAAATTCCTTTTCTACAGCCTTTTCTATTTTATTAGCTATTTTCCGATGATAAATATCTCGGATTACAGAAGTTAAGGTAGTTTGGTCTGCCTCGTTTAAATTAATTTTACCAGGAGAGGAAGGCTCTAAAGTAAAAACATTAGTCAGGTTTTCATATCCTACCAATTCAATATTGGGAATTTGCTTTAGTTCATTTAGATTAGTAAATTTGCCCTTTTTCTCTCGATATTTTAGAATATTAGATGCTAACCTTTGGGATACTTTTTCTACCCCATACCTTATAAGAACTGTATTTTCTCCTTTTCTTCCATATTGTTGAATAACTGCTCCTCCCAATCCAATTTTTGATAAACCAGACCTTATTTTAACTATACTGGGAAATTTCTCAAATTTAAGGTGGATTTCAATCCCTCCTGTAAAGTCTAATCCTAATTTTGGTCCTCCTTTTACACCAAGAGAGATAATCCCAGCTCCTATAGCAATTCCAGAAATTATTAAAGCTATTTTTCTTAATCCAATAAAATCTATATGAGTTTCACCAAATATCCGCATTTTTTTCCTCACTTTCTATATACTTAACTTTTGAACAGGTTTGCTAGCTAATATAAGGTTAAAGACAGTTCTGGTTACTATTATAGCGGTAAATAAACTAGCCAGAATCCCAATGGATAAAGTAGTAGCAAATCCTTTAACTGGGCCGCTGCCAAATTGAAAAAGAATAAGAGCAGTAATTAAGGTAGTGATATTAGCATCTAAAATAGTTATAAGAGCCCTATTGTACCCAGCGTCAACAGCAGAACGAGGTGCTCTTTCTCTTCTTAACTCTTCCCTTATCCGCTCAAAGATAATAACATTAGCATCTATACTCATTCCAATAGTTAGAATAATCCCGGCGATACCAGGTAAAGTTAAAGTAGCCTTGAGAGCAGCTAAGGCTGCTAATAAAAATAAAAGGTTTAAAAAAAGAGCAGCATCAGCAATCAACCCAGCCTTTTTGTAGTAAATCCCCATAAATACTATTACTGCTATGAAGCCAATTATACCTGAAATCAAGCCCATTCTAATAGAATCTTTTCCCAAGGAAGGCCCAATGATAGTGTTTTGAATTATATTAAAGGGAACGGGTAAAGCACCACTTTTAAGAACTATTCTAAGCTTATTTGCTTCCTCCATAGTAAAATTTCCCTCTATAACAGCCTTTCCTCCCGTAATACGGGTTTTTATAACAGGAGCAGATTGGACCACATTATCCAGAATTATAGCTAATCTCTCTCCTACATGTCTTCCAGTAATTTCAGCAAATTTTTTTGCTCCCTTAGAATTAAAGTCTATAGCTACATAAGGTTGACCCCATTGTCCTATTTGTACGCGGGCATCCTTAATAGCTGAGCCTGTAAGAAGAGTCTCTTTTTTTATCAGATAGGCTTTTTTCTCTGGATTATAGAGTATTTCATCTTCTACGGGGATATTTCCCTTAAGAGCCTCATCTAAATCTCCTTTTTCATCTAACAATTTAAACTCCAAAAGAGCTGTTTTTCCAATAATATCGATGGCTCTTTGGGGATTTTTTATCCCTGGTAGATCTACCACAATTCTTTTTTCTCCCTCTCGAGCAATTGTAGGTTCTGCTACTCCAAACTGATCTATACGATTTCTAATAACCTCTAAGGCTGTATTGACAGCGTCTCTGACATTTTCTGAAGGGGGAAGTCGTTTGGTATCAGCTTCCAAAACCAGATGAATACCTCCCTTTAAATCTAAACCCAAATTTATCTTTTTCCCTAAAGGATATATGGCCCAAACAGATAAAGCAATCAAAGCAATTATAAATAAAACTATCCATTTACTGTACCTCATTAGTTAACTCCTTAATAAAATAAGGTTTAATTTTCGTTAATTTACCATATCTTTTAAGAATTGTCAACCGATGTCGTTATCTTGACAATTAGGTGAGGAAAGGTATATTAGGGCTAACAGACTTATTATAACTTTATAGAGGGGAGAAAATGATCACTGGAAAAGTTTCCATTGATCAAATTATGAGGAAAGCTTACAGGCACAGGATACTTATCCCTGCTTTTAATGTTGCTTATCTTCCCATGATTAAGCCTATAGTGGATACTTTAAAAAAGACCTATACTTTTGGATTGGTAGAAGTGGCTCGTCCCGATGTAGAGAAGTTTGGAGCTAAAAGTTTCAGAGAAGTGGCAAACAGGTATTATGCCTTAGCCGACCGACAGTTCAGCCGTCTCCACTTGGATCACATCCCAGTAATTGATGAGGATGGAAAGAACGTTCATTGGGAATATCTAATACGAATGGGTTTAGAACTTGGTTATGACTCGGTAATGATTGATGGGTCAAGACTCAACCTGAAAGAAAATATAGCCATTACCAAAAGAGTTGTAGATATTTCTCACCAGCAAGGAGTTCCGGTAGAAGCTGAACTTGGTGCAGTTCTTGGTCACGAAGAGGGACCACTCCCTTCTTATGAGGAGCTCTTTCAAACTAAGAAAGGTTTTACAAGCCCAGAGCAAGCAGAGCGTTTTGTGAAAGAAACAGGGGTGGACTGGCTCTCAGTAGCCATAGGTAATATTCATGGAGCAATTAGTGGAATCGCTAAGAATAAAAGAAAGGTTTCTGCTCGGCTTAACTTAGATCATCTTCGAGAACTCACACGGGTTACCAAAATTCCATTAGTTCTTCATGGAGGATCGGGAGTTAAAAAAGCATCACTTATAGAGGCTGTTCAAAATGGCATAACTAAAATTAATGTAGGAACTTCCATCCGGCAAATTTACGAGCAATCCCTTTCCAAAAAACCAGATGATGTTGAAACTGCTCAGATGAGGGTAGCTGAAGAAATAGAACGGCTAATTAAGGAAGAGTATGAGATCGCAGGAAGCTGGAATCACCTGACCAAGTGGATTAAATGAATCGCAACTATTCAGCCACCAAGATAAATGCGTAGATGCGTAAAAGAGGCTAAAGGTTTATGTTCTACGTTCAACGTTAAAAAAATTAGTCAGTTGAGCCAGTTGACATGTGTTCGAGGTTCGACGTTGGTTTAGATAAAATAACCTAAACAGAGAAAACGACGAGATGGACGAGATTACAAATTCATATTCACTTCACTTCTTTGTGCTTTGGCGACTTAGTAACTGAACTGTTACAAAATAAAATATCAAGAGGCACTACTTCATGCAACGATGGGAAAAGAACCTCTATTCAACATGGATATCTCAGTTAATTGCTATAATTGGTTTTTATTTTGTCTTCCCCTTTATTCCCTTTTATATTCAAGAATTAGGGGTTACTAATTCAGCTCAGGTTGCAAGATGGGCAGGGATCTTAGCTGGCGCTCCAGCTTTAACTATGGCAATATTTTCCCCAATCTGGGGTTCCTTAGCTGATAAATATGGCCGTAAGCTTATGGTAGAACGAGCTATGTTTGGGGGAGCTATAGTAACGACCTGTATGGGATTAGTTAGCAATGTTTATCAACTTTTAGCCCTACGTATTCTACAAGGTGCTCTCACAGGAACAATTCCTGCATCTGTAGCTCTTATTTCTACCACAACTCCTCAAGAAAGACTGGGATTTAGTTTAGGCCTTATGCAAACAGCCGTCTTTTCAGGAGCCTCCATTGGACCATTATTGGGAGGAGTAGTTGCCGATTTCTTTGGTTATCGCTGTTCTTTCTATATTACAGGGAGTTTGCTTTTTATAGCTGGTCTAATTGTTCTTTTCTTAGTAGAGGAAGGATTTCAGCCCCTATCTGAGAAAAAAATAGCTGGAAAAGGTTTCTGGAAAAATATATGGATAATTTTTTCCTCCCGACAACTTTTAGCTATGATTGTCGTACTGTTCTTTATCCAATTTGCCGGAATGATCGTCTATCCTATATTTCCCCTCTTTGTTCAACTTCTGGCTAAAAGCAGCTCTTGCATAGCCTCTATTACTGGAGCTATGTTAGCTTTAACTGGGATAGCGAGCGCTTTCTCTTCAGTAATTATTGGACGAGTTAGTGATAGGGTTGGCTATAAAAAAATACTCATTGTAAGCACATTAGGAGCAGGAATGTTTTACCTTCCTCAAGCGTTTGTGGGAAACATTTTTCAACTCTTTCTACTACGTGTAGCATTGGGGCTTTTTGCTGGGGGAATAATGCCCACTGCTAATGCTATTATTGGTCTCTCAGTGCCTGATGAACACCGTGGAAAAGTATATGGAATTACAGCAAGTGCTTCTTCCTTAGGTAATGCTACCGGTCCCATTGCCGGGGGAATAATAGCCTCAATTTTAAGTTTAAGAGCGGTTTTTATTTTTACTACCGCTTTACTTATAATAGCCGGAATTTGGGTAACTATAGCAGTAAGAGAGCTAAAAATAGCTAAAAAAACAAAGTGCATCAGGGGAAAATCCTAAAATCTTTGGACAAAGACAATCATAAAAGCTACCAATACAACAAAGATGATGGGCAAGAGGAGTAACTTGTATACTCGGAAAAGGTCCGCTTTAAAGTAATCCTTCGTTACGATAAGACACAGATGCACAGGAGAAAGAAGAACTCCTGCAAACCCACCTGCATAGGCTAACATTACATAGGTTAAATTAGGGTTATTCATTCCAATAAAAGGCAAAAGTATAGGAAAAGTAACTCCTACAAAGGCCTGAGTAACACCAGTGAGAGAACCAATAAAAAGGGGAATAGAAAATAAAGGAAGCAAAGGCGAAATTCTTAGATGAGTAAAAATCTCCGAGATTCTTAAAAGTAACCCGGAATTCTCAAGAATCCTTTTAAATACCATTACCGAAACTAACAAGAGTATCATTCTCCAGGATAGGCTATTTTTAATGATAATGAGCAGCCTTTTCCTCTTTATTCTTACTGTTATGAGAACAAATAACAAAATTATTAACAAAGACAGTATTAGCTCTAATTTAAGTACTAAAACAAAGAAAACAACAGCTAAAATAGGCCAGGCATTGAGAATGAAATTGAAAATCCCTTTTGTAATCTCTCTTTTCTCCTTTCTCGAGGATGGTTTATAGGGAATCCTTCTTAGTCCGAATATACATCCAGAAAGAATAGCGGCCAGTGTCAGAGGCAGTTGAGCGATTGCTATTCTTCTCACGGGAACATTAAGAATTGCACTGGCTAAAATAAGCCCGGGATAAAGCGGCCAGGTGTATTCCCATATATGACGAAACCAGTAATTCAGAAAAGTTTTATTCTCGGCAGTTAACCCCATCTTACTCCCAGATTCCTCTACTATGGGAGCTGAGAGCATCGCTCCTGCAGCTACAGGCAAAAGACCTATTAAAGCGGAAGGAATAATCAACGTTACCCGTCTATCCTTGATAAAAGTCTCCAGAGAAGAGTTAATATTCCTCAAGTTCCCTCCCTCATTTAAAAGATTACCCAGAATAAAGATAAGCAAGATGCTTCCCACTAACTTGAGAGTAGTAGGTTCAATAGCAGCGAAAAGGAAATCTTCTAAAATTGTAGTAATTTGCATTCGAGAGAAAATTCCTACCAAAAATGAAACTAACAGTATAATTGATCCAAGGTCAATTCTTTTCTTCATCTTTCTATCCCCCAACCTGATAAGTTATCCATTATACACAAATATTGACAGAAATGCAACTACTCTTGACATATCTTAAAAAATAAGCTATATTTGGATTTACCTTTAAAAGCAATGAGTAAGCTTTTTTGAAATTGAGGATTACCAATGGCTCTTAAGATTTACAATACTTTACATAGTAAAAAAGAGGTTTTCTTCCCCTTGAGGGGCAATGAAGTGCGGATGTATGTCTGTGGAGTTACCCTCTATGATGAACTTCACTTGGGACATGCCCGAGCAGCAGTAGTTTTCGATGTAATTAGAAATTATCTTGAATACAAAGGTTACAGAGTAAACTACGTTACCAACTTCACTGATGTTGATGACAAGATGATCCAGCGTGCTAAACAGTTGGGAATAACTATCTTTGATTTGGCAGAAAAATTTATGAATGAGTACTTTAATCAGATGCAGAGGTTAGGAGTAAGAAAAGCAAATTACTATCCCCGGGCCACCCAGCACATAAAAGAGATAATTGACTTAATAAAACTTCTGGAAAAAAGGGGGTTTGCCTATTGCGTTAATGGAGATGTTTTTTTTCGGGTAAAGAAGTTCTCCAATTATGGTAAACTCTCTCATCAATCCTTAGAGGAGCTTTTCGCCGGAGCAAGGATTGAGGTGAGTGAAAAAAAGGAGCAGCCCTTTGACTTTGCCTTGTGGAAAAAGGCAAAGGAAGGAGAACCTTCATGGGAAAGTCCATGGGGTAAGGGAAGGCCAGGTTGGCATATTGAATGTTCCTCTATGGCTATGAAGTACTTAGGAGAAAGCATAGATATCCATGGGGGAGGTAGAGACCTTGTATTTCCCCATCATGAAAATGAAATAGCTCAATCAGAAGCAGCTACAGGAAAAATATTTGCTAATTTTTGGGTTCACAATGGATTGGTAACTATGGATGGGGAGAAAATGGCTAAATCTACAGGCAATTTTCTCACCCTTGCTAAGGCTCTGGAAAAATACTCTGGGGAAGTGATAAGATACTTTCTTTTATCATCTCACTACCGCAGTCCTCTAAACTACAGTGAAAATAGTCTAAAAGAGGCTTCCTCCTCTCTTGATCGGGTTTACACTTTGTTGGACAGAATCAATAAAGAAATATCAGGAGCTACCTCTTTTAAGAAAAAAATTCCTCCAAAAATTCCTCCAATGATTTCTAAATTTGAGGAGCTATCTAATAAATTTATTCAGGCAATGGATGATGACTTTAATACCCCAGCAGCCTTATCAGCAATATTTGAGATGGTTAAAGAGGCTAATCTTATTTTAGAGAAATCTATATCTGAATCATCAAGGGTTACCTTATTAGAAGTTTCCAATAAAATAAAGAAGTTAGGCAGTATTTTGGGAGTGTTTCAGGGGAAAAAAGAAAAGTTAAATCAAAAAACAGAAGAGTTACTAAAGATTTTAATTGAGGTTAGAGATAAGCTTCGCAAGAAGAGAGAATGGGATTTATCCGATGAAATTAGAAAAAAATTAAAAAATATAGGGATTCAGTTAGAGGATAGAAAAGAGGAAACTGAGTGGAGAATTCAAAGCAGTAATTAGTAATGTGTAATGAGTGATAAGTAAAGAAGTTTTCACCTTTCACAAATCACATATTACTTTTCACATTTCAACATTTTTGCTGGTGTAGCTCAATGGAAGAGCAGCTGATTTGTAATCAGCAGGTTGGGGGTTCGAATCCCTCCGCCAGCTCTATTCTACCTCACTTCGGCAGGGATTTCTCTTCATATACTTTCTCACCAAAATACTCCGAGTAAATATTTCCACAGAAGAACTTATGGGATATTAAGAGAGCTCTGAAAAAGTTTGAGGCTGCTCTTTGCTCGGTGCTTTCTGGCGCCTGCGGCTAAGTTCTACTTTTATCTTTTTACTGTGGCTCTTATGGGCGACGTAT
>JAGHCO010000104.1 GCA_021160405.1 Candidatus Aerophobota bacterium | reverse complement strand
TAGAGGTTCGGTTGTTTCTCCTACCAGATACTATGTGCCTGGTAAAAACTTCTGGGGTGCTGTCACGAGGAAGCTCACTGAGCATCTATTTGAAAATCCAGATGCAAGTAAATACATAGAAATAGGAGAAGAAGTTATAAACAACTTCCGGTTTTCTTACTTTTATTTATTTGACGAAGAAATAGTTTACTTACCTTGTTATAAAAATAATGAATTAAAATTTGGAAATGGAAATAAGTTGATAGACAAATTTGAGTTTGAACATAGATTTATAGGAAGCAGGATCTCAACGGCAATAGATGGTAGATCTGGAACTGCAAAGGATGAAAGTTTGCATGAAATTGAATTTATAAATAACAGCTTTAAGGATAAGAATGGAAATTTTGGAGATACAAAAATAATAGGATGCGTATGGATCAGAGAAAATGCCAGGATAGATGAAAAAAATGTTACTATAAAAGAGGGTGGAATCTTTATTGGTGATTTTAACATAATTGAAGAGTTGATTCTGGGTGGTGAATCAAAGTATGGCTTCGGCCATGTCCTGTTCAGCTCAATTAATAATGTAAGATTTCCAATAAGAGAAAAAGTAAAAGATGATAAGATAAAAGTTGAGATAAACAAGGAGGAATCCTTACCTGCTCATTTTAAATATGAGAAAAACATAAAATTTATGGGAGAAATAGAACTTTTGACTGGAAGAGGATACTTTGATCCTGAAAAGTTAAAAAATGACAAAAACAATGCAAAAATAGCTAGTAATCCAGGCGGAATAGTCTCAAAGCCACAGTATTATTTTTCACCAGGAACTGTATTAAGGAATAACACCATCGGTATAGTAAATTGGGATGGAACTATAGAAGCTGATAAAAGCAAAACCAACTGAATAAAAGGCTTTTATTATATATAGCTTTAAAATTAATTAATTAGAAAAGACTAAATACCAAATTTCATTTGACAGAAGAAAAAAAGGAGATATTCTGTTTGGGAGAGTACAAAATGCCAGATTACTTTACCCTCACCGGCAATCCATTCGTAGATGCAGGTATTTTTGTTTTATCTGAATTATTAAATAAAAATATAGAAGAAATCACCCCCGAAGATTTAAAAGAGCCATGAGTCAGGAAATATTAAAGAATCTCTGGCAAAAACAAAAACCCGATACAACGAATAAGATGTCATAAACAAACGAATATTAAACGAGTATTATTAGCATTGAAATTCTTAATACTTCAAAAATATAAATCTGGAGAGAGACCTTTACCGATGAAGTGCATCCAAAAGTGTTAAAAAAGGAATAGAGAAAAATTAAGCAAAACGCATGGAGAGAATAAGAAGATGGATATCAATGGCTTTTACAAAAACTATTTGAATATTGCTGCTCCTTATGAGCACCAGATTAAGATGTGGGAAATTATAGAAAAAGGAAAATATCCAATTCTTTTAAAAGCTCCAACAGGTTCCGGAAAGACAGAAGCAGTTATAGCTCCCTTTTTAGCTCAATTTGTAAAGAATAAGTTTTTTGTTGCTCCTCGACTTATATATGTTCTTCCTATGAGAGTTCTGGTTAATTCTATTGCTGATCGAATAAGCAGATATGCTAATAAGGTTTCAAAAAATATCTTGGTTGAGCTCCAGCATGGAGTATCTCCTAATGACCCATTCTTCATTGCTGATATAGTAGTTACCACACTGGATCAATTTATATATGCGTATGCAAGAGCAAGTGGTCAAGTTGGTCACCATCTTGATATTCCAGCAGGAGCTATAGCCTCTTCAATAGTAGTATTTGATGAAGCACATATGTATAGAGATGAATTTACTTTTTCCATAATGCGAGCAATGTTTGAAATATTATATAAAGCAAATATTCCTTTTATTGTAATGACTGCTACTATGCCTAAATCTTTAGAGGGTAGCTTATTTGAAAACATAAAACTCGGAGAAAACCAAAAAATTATTTCTAAAGGTTTAAGTTTAAACAATCAAATAGATATCCATTTTGAAAAGGAACCAATTTACAAAGACAACGAAGTGAACATATCAGGTTCTCTTTTAGATAAAATCAAAAACAAAAAAACACTTATTGTTCTCAATCAAGTGAAACGTGCCCAATATATTTATGAGGAACTGAGAAAGCAACTTAATATGGATGATGGAATAGTTCTTCTCCATTCAAGGTTTACAGTTAAAGATAAAAGAAAACATGAAATGAGAGCTATAAAACTTTTAAAAGATGAGAAAAGGGGAGTTGTTATAACAACTCAGGTGTTAGAGGCTGGGATGGATTTTTCAGCAGAACTATTGCTTACAGAGCTTGCTCCTGCAGATTCACTTGTACAGAGAGCAGGAAGATGTGCAAGATATGGGAATGAAAAAGGAGAAATGATAATTTTCCCTGCGGAAGACAATGATAATAAGGGGTATCTTCCCTACGAGAAAAACCACTTAGAGAGAACTAAAAAGTGGCTGGAGGAAAATAGAAATTTTAACATTAAAGATTTCTCCGAAGTTTATAAATTTGTCGATATACTTGACTATAAAGCCGATGATTATGCAGCAAGAGATTCTTTAATTGACCTTTACGAGTCAGTGTTATACGCGGATTCAAAACCACAGAATATACAAGTAAGAGAGAGTAAACCTACGACTATATTGATCGTAGATTTTTCTTTAGGTATAGATAACATAAAGAAAAGGCAAAGTAAAAAAGATATAATAATAAGCGCTATAATAAATTCTATCAAAAAAGATGAAGCCTATATTAAGAATAATTCTATTAATGTTGATGTAAGCTTAGCCTGGAATTTATTCAAGAAGCAGGTGATTAGGTGGGAACTTCTATGGAAGTATAATGAAGATAAGAAAAAGCATGAAATTGATATTCGTGATCTCGTGGGAAATAAAAAGAATGTGGAAGAAAAAGACATAAGGATTGGTCCTTTTAGAACTTATATTATTAAGAGCACGAATTATGATTCATTAAAAGGGATAGTAGCAGATGAATCATCTTTTATCTAGTCCTAAGGAAGAATATCTAAAACACATTGAAAGAGTTAAAGAACAGTTTCAAATTATTTATCCTATCTTTGAGCCCAGTTTGATGAGAATTTTGCCTTTTGGAAATATTCAAGATGCTCTATGTAAAATGGTTATTTTTCATGACCTTGGTAAATTAACCGAGAAGTGGCAGGAGAACGTAAGCAAAGGGAAGAAATTACCTGCTCATGCTCCTGTTGGTGCAGCCTACCTATATAAAATACTTCCCGAAAATTTGAGAGAACCCATTAGCTTCGCAGTGGCGATACATCATTCTGACAGAGGTCTTTTAGGTGATAATATTGAAAAACCGGATGTTCAGGCAATAAATGATGGAATTATAGATTACTCAACAAATAAAATCATCTGGGATGAACGAGTGTCTGAACTTAATAGTGAATATTTTCCCGAAGAAGTTAAAAATTTGGTACTTCTTGATCTTAAGAATATGGCAAGAGGTTTAAGAGTATGGGCAAAAGGATGTGGTTTACTTAAACAGCACACAAGAAGGATGCAGATGTCTCTATTTCATCATGTTATTAAGCTATGCGATATTTCAGCAGCTTCTGAAAGAGAAGAGTATAAGAAAGAGCCAGATAATCCATTTGGGGGGTGGTTAATGAGTAAAACAATAACATCTTATGTGGAAAGAGTTAGTGTAAGAGAAAGAAAAATAAATTTACAGAAAGAGCTAAACAGATGTATTAAGGTACTGAAAGAAGGATACCATCCAGAAAAGATTTTACTATTTGGCTCACTTGCCAATGATGAAATAAATAAATGGTCTGATATTGATCTTATTCTTGTAAAAGATACAAAGAAACCATTTTTGGACAGAAGCAAGGAAGTGCTTTTACTTCTTAAACCTAAGGTCGGCATAGACATTCTGGTCTATACTCCAGAGGAATTTAGGCAATTGAGTGAAAAAAGATTTTTTAAGGAAGAGATTATTAAAAAAGGAGTAATTTTATGAATAACAAAGAGGGAGATTACAAAAAATGGATTACATTTGCGCAAGAGGATTTGAAGATGGCAAAGCTTGCTCTAAAAGAAGGAATTTACAATCAGACCTGCTTTCACTCTCAGCAGTGTGTTGAGAAAGTTCTCAAAGGCTTTATAACCTATAAAGGAGAAATTCATCCTCAGACTCACAAACTCGCTGATATTTTTTCTTTTACTTCACCAGGTCCATTTGATGATTTAACCGATAAGATCATCATCTTAGATCGGTTTTATATTCCAACTCGCTATCCAGATGCTCTACCTGGAATCCTACCAGAAGGTTTACCTACAGAAGAAGATGCAAAAGAAGCAATAGAAGTTGCAAAATTGGTGTTTGAAAGAGTCAAAAAGGAAATAAAATGATTACCTTATATACACCTGGCACAGGATTTCCCGATTTGGAAGTAAAGATTGCCTATGGACTGGCAAGAGTTGGAATTGAGGCATATGGAAGGGCTGAAAGAGTAGTAATCTTACCTGAGGCTGGATATTATATTGTGAAGATTGAAGGAGATATGGAAAAGTTAAATTATACTTTTAATTTTTTATGCAATAGGCTTCTTCAATCTGAATATATCTTTTTAAGTACCCCTGGAATAAAAAGAAGTGGAAAAATAGGAGAAAAGGGTTGGAATTTACTTGCAAGAGAAAATAAAAGCCGTCAATTAAACAAATATCTTAGATTCTCTTTTTTTCTCCAAAACAGGAAAGAAGAACCTATTTGTAATCATAATGGAGAAAAGGTAGGTATTCAAATTGGATTTTCTGCATGTACTTCATATCACCAAAGTAGGGATAAAATAGATATTCAAAAAAATAAAAGAGGGCTTCGTCGTCCAACTTCTCCTAAAAAATTGTGTAAAACATGTGGGTTGCTCGCCATTCTGGGAATGTGGTTTGCTTCATTTATTTTTAACATTAGACAAAAAGAGGTCATAGTAATCCCAATTCCACAAAATAAAATTACAGGAGAAGATCTGGAGAAAATTTTTTCTCTACAACATTATTTACATAAAGAATACTTACCTGCTGATATTCCTTCTGTTTTAATCCCTCTGGCTTTCCTTGCCAAGATACCTTCTACAACTGAAATTTTTAATAAGAATTTTAATTTATTTATCGGTTTACTCGTAAAACAAGGACAGGTTTACCATGTTGAAAGTACTTATTTAATCTCTATTGAAGATTATTTAAAATTTCTGGAAAATCCTTATAATATAGTTTCAGTCGATAAAATGTTGCAAAAAGGAGCTTTTGGAGCTTTGCAAGAACTGCATAAGGTTGTTTACTATAAAAATTTACCTTCGTTACTTTCTTTTCCTCGTCTTTATGTACAGGAAACAACAACAGATAGTTATGTAAATCTCTTATATCCAGATACAGCAAGATATCTTTTAGAGGAGGTGGCTATGATAAAACCAGAAATTATTAAGAATGAGGCTATAAGTAGTGTAGCGCGTACTCTCCGATATTTTGTAAGAGAAAAGAAATATCATTATGCGGATAATATACGAAACGCTCGGAAGGACTCAAAGGATCTTGAAGAGACACTTGTAAAGATGTTAAGAGAGGCTGAATTAAGAAAAATTCAAGAAGATGAAAAGAAGAAAGCAGGTAAGGAGTATAGGCCTGTAAATATTCCCAGTGAGAAAGAGATAAAGGAGCTGTTCCAGTTAGCAAATGAGAATTTTGACGAAGTGAAAACCGCTCTTGCAATACTTGCTTTTTCTTTCCCAGCAAAAAGAGAAGAAATAGAAAAAGAGATAAAAGAGGAGGTGTAGAATGCTTAAGTATGTAACTTTTGCAATAAAATTGCAACTTAATGTGCATGATCTTAACAATGAAGCAGTAGCAGGCAATGTCCAGGACATTAGAATTATGGAGTTTCTTGATGAGAATGACGAAAAACGGGAAGCTCCGGCAGTATCGGGAAGGATGCTTAAACACTGGCATTATGAAGCTGTACGACATCTTATATTAAACGGTGAATATTTTTCGTTACCTCTTTGTGACGGGTGTAAAGTAGGAGAGCCCATTAGACCTGGAC
>JAGHCO010000218.1 GCA_021160405.1 Candidatus Aerophobota bacterium | reverse complement strand
ACACTAAACAGACCAGATTGTTCTTTTAATCATGTATTATTTCTGGGAGGGGATGATCCCTGTCTCTGAAATGTGGGCATCTCGAGGCAGGGGGACCCAGTGATGCAACCGGCCCGAGTAAGTGAAGATAAAATTGAAAGCTACAAGGGTCGGTTTTTTTATTATTTTCTAAACGCACCAAATACACCAAAGCAACCAAATACACCAGATACACCAGATAGACCCAACGACCCAATAGACGAGAAAGACGAGACGAAAAGGACGAACAAAACGAAATTAACGAGAGTAACGGATAAAGCAATAATCATTTTAATTACTATGGAAAGGAAATATCGTTAATAAGTTAGTGATTGAATTCTCAGATAATTCAGTAAGTAGGCACAGAATGAAAAAAGTATCAGTTGTAATTCCAACGAAAAATGAGGAAGAGATAATTGGTGCTTGTCTACAAAAAATACAAAAGGTATTTAATGAAAATCGTATTAACGGAGAAATCATCGTTGCGGATAATTCTACAGATAAAACACCAGAGATAGCAAAAAGTTTTGGCGCTAAAGTAGTTGTGCCAGATAAACTTGGATATGGTTATGCCTATCGATTTGGATTTAGATATGCAGCTGGGGAGTATATTGTAATGGGAGATGGTGATGGAACTTATGATTTTGAAGATATTCCAAGATTATTAGAACCTCTCGAAAGGAAAAAAGCAGATCTTGTAATAGGTAGTAGATTTAAAGGTGAGATAAAAAAAGGTGCGATGCCTTGGCTACACAAATGGATAGGAAATCCTGTTTTAACTGGATTTTTAAACCTGTTTTTCAAAACAAGTATCTCTGATGCACATTGTGGCCTTCGTGCTTTTACAAAAGAGGCGCTAAAGAAAATGAATTTTAGCTCAAGCGGTATGGAATTCGCATCTGAGATGCTTATGCAGGCTGCAAGGAGAAAATTACGAATAAAGGAAGTCCCAATCACCTATTATCCAAGAAGAGGAAAATCAAAACTCAGTTCTTTTTCTGATGGCTGGCGACATTTAAAATTTATGCTTATTCATGCCCCTACTTATCTTTATATAATTCCTGGGGTTTTCTTTCTTATAGTCGGAGGGCTAATATTATTAGCGGGATACTTCCATCTAAACATTGGTTATACTCCTGGTATTCATTCAATGATTGCTGGGAGTTTGCTGTTTATTACTGGTTATCAAATAATTTTTTTGGGGTTGTTTGCAAAGATATACGGAGTAAATAATGACTTATTGGACTCTGATGGATTAACAGAATTTACCTCGAAATATCTGTCATTAGGTAAAGGTGCCACTTTTGGACTACTAATTTTTCTTGTTGGCTTATTTTACATATTGTATCTAATTTGGAAGTGGGTGGACAGTGGTTATAAAGCTTTGCCAATGAGAGGAGAAGATATGCTTGTTTTCACACTTTTAGTAATTGGTCTGCAAATGATATTTTCTTCATTTTTTCTAAGTATGATTGGAGGTAAAAAAGCAAAATGAAGATAATCTTTTAAACTACTATTGTGTCTAAAGAAAATAAAATAAAGAGGTTTAATATTGAGCAGAAAGGATGAAATAACAAATAGAATTATTGAAATTTGTCTTATATCTTTAATAATATTTACCCCTTTAGCTCTTGGTACTGTCCAGCCTTGGTCCATATTTGTAATGAGAATAGTAGTTGTTGTTGCTTTAATCGCTTGGCTAATCAAGATTTTATTTCAGCCGGCAAATCGGCAAACTAACTTACCTAACGTTAAATGGAGGTCTACTCCTTTACTTCTCCCACTATCGATTTATCTGTTCATAGCTATAATCTCTACCATAATATCTCCTTATAAATGGATCAGTTTAAACTTATTGGCAAATCTTTTTGTTTACACTGCCGTTTACTTTATGATAATAAATAACTTAAAAAATAAGGCTCAAATTAAGAGAATAATTACCATTATGTTATTATTCAGCCTTTTTTTAGGAATATATGGGCTTTTAGATTATTTTAATATTTTAGTTATAACTCCTCGGGTAAGTGGTGGTATAAGAGCTACCTCAACTTATTATGCCCCTAATTATTGGGCTGGCTACTTAGCTATGATTACCCCCATAGCTATAGCCCTTTTTCTATTTTCGCCCTGGAGTTGGTACTCGATTCTCACGATTTTGTTGAGCATTCTTTTAATTATTAATCTTGCCTTTTCTTATTCTTGGGGCATTGTAGGATTTGGAGTCGGGGTAATTTTCCTTACTCTTGTTAGGATCCATTTTAGCAAGAGAAAAAAAATTACCACAGTCATAGCTATTCTTACCCTTACGTCTTTTGCTGTACTCGGAGCATTGTCTATGCTTAGTCAAACGCCAAGACTTCCCGAAAAGAATTTAGCGGAGCGATACTTTCACATGAAAAGGTGGGCTCCCCATAATTTAGAAGTAAGACTTTTCATGTACAAAAAAACTATTCCCTATATCTTAGACCATCCTTACCTTGGTACAGGACTTGGTACTTTCATCTATGCTTTTCCCCAGTATAGACCTCCAGAGCGCAGAAATTTATGGAACTACGCTCATAACGATTATTTACAAATATCATCTGAAATGGGGTTAATTGGCTTGGTTGCATTTTTATTTTTTGTAATAACTGCTTGGGTAAAGGGTTTTAAAGCCTTAAAATCAGCCTCTGGTTTTATAAGAGCAGCAATTGTAGGAATATTAGCTGGTATCTTGTCTATTTTAGTTCACGGCTTTTTTGATGCAAATTTATCTGTTATTCCTGCAAATATTTTATATTTTTATATCTTAATAGGTTTATTAATGGTTTTAGCATCAAGTGTCAGGTCAACAACCAATCAATCAACTATTAAGAGGTGATCTTATTATGAAGTGTCTTATTTTAGCTGGAGGCTTTGCTACAAGACTGTGGCCATTAACAAAAGATAAGCCAAAACCATTGCTTAAGATTAAAGGCAAAGCTATACTAACTCATATAGTTGATAAGCTACCAAGTGAGCTTAAAGTCATTGTTTCTATAAACAAAAGATTTAAGAGTGATTTTATTAAATGGAAAAGGAGGTTAGATAGGGACATTGATTTATTTATTGAAAATACTAAGGAGGATAAAGAAAAATTGGGTGCTGTAGGGGCATTGAACTACTTCATTAAAAAAGAAAGGTTAAAAGAAGACCTACTTGTAGTAGGTGGAGATAATTATTTTGAATTCTCCTTGAAAGATTTTTTAACTTGTTACCGTAGTAAACCCTTAGTTGCTATCTGTGATATACAGGATAAAGATAAAGCTAAGAGATATGGAGTGGTTAAAATTAGTAACGGTAGAATAATAGAACTTAAAGAAAAGCCTGAAGAACCTGATACAAGCCTTATATCAACAGCAATATATCTGTTGCCAGTAAGATGCTTTAATCATCTTGATGATTTTTGTTCCGTAAGAAGGGATAACTTAGGAGAATTCATCAAATATCTAATAGAAAAAGAAGATGTTATGGCTTGGAGATTTAATGGTCTCTGGTTTGATATTGGTACCTTTGAGAGTTATCTAAAAGCCCATATAAAAACAACGAATATTATAATTAGAGAGAAAGAGTGTAAGATTAACAACTCCTCCCTCCAAGGTTCGGTCCACATAGGTAAAAACACCAAAATCAATAATTCGTGGATTAAGGACTCAATTATTATGGATAACTGCCTTATTGAGGGCTCTACCATAAAAAATTCAATAATTGATAGCAAAAGCATTGTAAAAGATTCAAGAGTTAGTTTTGGTTGTATTAATAGAGAGTCTGTGATAATCAATGGTCAATATGAGAAATAAAAAAATATTAGTCACTGGAGGAGCTGGATTTATCGGTTCACATCTGGTTGATGCTCTGGTTAACGACAATAAGGTTACTGTGATAGATAATTTAAGTTCGGGCAGGAAAGAGTACGTAAATCCAAAGGCAGAATTT
>JAGHCO010000092.1 GCA_021160405.1 Candidatus Aerophobota bacterium | reverse complement strand
TAGGGATTTTTAGAATAAGGAAGAGACTTACTACTATTTAACTTTTCCAAAGGAGGATTTTTTTTACTCCAGAGAAAATCAATTTCCATTTTTTTGCCAATTATTTGGTTTAAACTGCTTTGAATAATGGGTAAATATTTTTCTTTTAGTCTTTTACTAAAGAAAGGATTGGGAACTCCAATAGTTAATTTTTCTGGAGTAAGTGAATGAAACCATAAAGGTTTGAACCAAATGTTAAAACTTTCTGAGTCTATCTTATGTTTAATCTGTAGTGAAAGTTCCTCCCAGAGAGCTTTTCCATTTTTTTCCATGAGTTTCTCTCTTGATTCTTATGAAAAGTTAATCACAGACTTATCCACAGGTGTGGATAAGTCTGAAATACTTAAGAATCAACTAAAAATATATTCCCACTTTTTTAATTTCTACTCTTTTTACCAAGTCAAATAACAGTTCTATAAGTTATACACAGAAAAAATTTCAAAATTAACTTATCTTAATTTTACAGGGTAAAATGAGCCTGTCAAGATTGACAAAATAGTCAAATTATCTAAGATAAACCAAAAAGGAGCAAGTTATGCAGATATTATGGGCTCCTTGGCGAGCTAAATATGTTAGTGGTGATTGTAAAGAAAAAGGATGTTTGTTTTGTGAGAAGGTTAAGGAGAAAAAAGATGAGGAAAATTATATTCTTTTCCGAGGCAAGCATTGTATGGTTATGCTCAATGCTTACCCTTACAACAATGGTCATTTAATGATAGCTCCTTATCGTCATATTGCCTCCCTTGAGGAGTTAAAAAAAGGAGAGGCGCAGGAAATGATGGATGTTCTTTTTGAAATGGTTAAGGTAATTAAAGAAGTGATGCACCCTGAAGGGTTTAATATTGGGATGAATTTAGGCAGAGCAGGAGGAGCTGGGATAGCTGATCATCTCCATCTGCACATAGTCCCTCGCTGGGTGGGGGATTCTAACTTTATGTTAACACTCTCTAAAACTAAGGTAATTTCAGAGGCTCTCAGTGAAACCTACCATAAGTTAAAGGAAAAGATTAAGTAACTATTAGCCACGGATTTACCCAGATAAATTTAAATGTAAAGAAATCACAGCCTAAATTCTTTTTTACCTAAATAAGTGTTATTTTTCAAAAGGAATGAGTTTATTGCCTCTATTGTTCCTTTTCCTATTGGCTGAAGAGCAATGTATCCTCCGTTTTTATTTACTATTTCTTTTATCTCCTCATCAGCGTTAGAGGGGGCAGCACTAAGAAATCCAAATTTTCCATTAAGCATATCCTCATCATTTTGAGAATCCCCTATAGCTAAGACCTGTGATGCAGGAATATTGAAATGTTGAGATGCTCTTGCCAGCGATTTTCCCTTTAAAGCAGTAGATAAAGATGCGGTGATGTAGCCTTTATTTCTTAAAAAAGTTACATATTTTATATGATTTTTTTGGATAAGGACATCCCTTGCCAGTTTTGCATCTTTTTCCCTGTCAAACTTCAGGGCAAATGATCCGTAAGAGATTCTTTTTTCTTTAGGAAAAAGATTCATTTCTTTTATTAGTTTTTCCCATTTTATTCCCTCCCAGCCTATCTCTCTTTGCATTAGTTTTAACTGTTCCTCTTTTTCTTTGTTCCATACCTCATCAGCTACGTAATCCTCACCTTTAAGGTAATGGATGTTTACCCCTTGCCCGGAAATTATAGCTTGAGGAAATCCCAAGGAAGGGTATATTTTACTTTCAAGGAGAATCCTTCTTATCTCTTTTAAGCATCTACCTGAGTTTATAACAAATTTAATTCCTCGGTTAACTATTTTTTGCAAAAAATCTTTTATCTCAGGTAAAATAAAGGCATTCTCAGTGAGAGTATTGTCTAAATCACAAGCTATTAGTTTTACAGGCATATATTTTTCCTCGAAGATAGGGGTCGGGTCTTAACATTTGACATTTCTTTTCATAATATATCATAATAAATTAATTCAACTTTCCAAAATGTCAAATGTTAAGACCCGACCCCTATTTAATTTTAACCAATTAAGATAAGGTGTAGGTCCATAACATTAGTGTTGGTGGGCCCTGTGATAAAGAGGTGTTTTAACTTTTTGAAAAAGCGATAGGAGTTATTATCTTCAAGGTATTCTTGCGCATTTATTCCAATTTTTTCTGCTTTTGGAAGGGTTAACCCATCTACAATCGCTCCAGCAGCATCAGTTGGTCCATCACTACCATCGGTGCCTGCACTTAAAATTACCACATTCTTCATTCCTTTAATTTCTATAGCAGATGCCAGGGCAAATTCCTGATTTCTTCCTCCCAGGCCTTTCCCTTTAATAGTTACTGTAGTTTCTCCTCCTGAAAGTATGCAAGCTGGGGTAGGGACAGGATTTCCAGAGGTGAGAATTTCTTTAGCTATAGCTGTATGTACCTTAGCCACTTCCCTTGTTTCTCCCTGGATAAAGGATGATAAAATAAGGGTATGGTAGCCCAATTCCTTAGCTTGTTTTTGGGCTGCCTTAATAGCTAAATTGTTACTTCCTACAATTATGTTTTTTACTCTTTTAAAAATTGGATCTCCTTCTTTGGGAGTCTCAGGAATTTCCCCTTTTCTTCCTTTATCCAGATGATTTAGAACCGAAGAGGGGAGTTTATCTAATAAGTTATATCTTTTTACTATTCTCCAGCATCCCTCATAGGTAGTGGTATCAGGTACAGTTGGTCCTGAAGCAATAGCTGTTAAAGGGTCTCCTATGACATCAGACAATACCAGGCTAATAAGCTCAGCAGGATAAGCTGCTTTAGCTAACCATCCTCCCTTAATCTTAGAAAGATGTTTTCTCAAAGCGTTAATCTCTTCAATGGGAGCTCCACATTCTAAAAGGAGCTGAGTTGTTTGCTGTTTCTCCTTAAGAGTTATTCCTTCTGCTGGTAAGGGAAGGAGAGCTGACCCTCCTCCTGAGATGAGACAAATTACCAGATCGTCTTTTTCAGCACCTCCAAGCAAGGCCATAATTTCTCTTGCTCCCCTTACCCCAGCTTCATCTGGGATAGGATGGCCGGCTTGATTTATTTTTATCTTTTTTAATTTTTCTTCATATCCATACTTTACATTAATAAATCCCTTTTCTATCCCATTGTCTAAAATAATTTCCATAGCTTTACCCATAGAGGCACTGGCTTTACCTGCTCCTACTATATAAATGTGTTTAAACTCATTTAAAGGGTAGGAATCCTTATCTATGGTAAGCAAGTTTCCTTCTCTGTGGACAAATTTTTTTACTGCTTCAAAGGAATCCGCTGCTCTCAGACCAGCGTAGAAAATTTTTATACTATCTTTTCTTAGCTGTGTTAATGTTTTCTTAGACATTGGCAATCTCTTTTATATCCGAATATCTTTTAAATATTTTTTTAGCTCTTTTTTTATCTGAGGGTGTTTTAATCCAAGTTCAATGTTTGCTTTCAACCAGCCAATTTTTGATCCTACATCGTAGTGTTTACCATCAACCAGACAGGCATAGATAGTCCTTTTTTGGGAAAGCTTAAAAATAGCGTCAACTAACCACAGCTCGTTGTTTTTACCCGGTTGGGTTTTTTCTAAGGCATCAAATATATCAGGAGTTAAAATGTAGCCTCCTATGGCAGCTATTCTGGAAGGTGCTCTCCAGGGTCCGGGTTTTTCTACAATTCCCTCTACTCGGATTACTTTTGAGTTAATTTTTTCCCCCTCTATAATTCCGTATTTTTTTGTTCCTTCGCTATCCACTGGATAAGCAGTTAATACAGGAGATTGATATTCCTGAAAAATTTCTATTAGCTGCTTTAACCTTGGTTTATCGCTTATTAAAAGGTCATCTCCCCAAACTACAGCAAAAGGTTCATCTCCCACCACTGCTCTGGCATTTAAAACAGGTGTGCCATTTCCGTAGGGTCCTTTTTGGTGAATATACACAAAGTTAGCAATCTTGGTGACGTGGCGAATTTGAGAGAGAAGTTCTTTTTTCTGAGTTTTTTCCAGATAATTTTCCAGCTCAAAGTTAAAATTAAAATAATCCTCTAAGGATCTTTTGCTTTGAGAAGTAACTATAATGATAGTTTCTATCCCTGAGGCGACAGCTTCCTCAACAATGTACTGAATTACTGGTTTATCAATTATGGGTAACATCTCCTTAGGTTGAGCTTTAGTAATAGGCAAAAAACGAGTGCCAAACCCAGCTGTAGGAATAACTACCTTTTTTATCACTCCCATAGCTACCTCCTATAAGGTTGTTTTCAATGTTTATTATACTAAAATTGGCAAGAAAAGACAAGAGCTTCTTCACTTGACATTTGAGATAGATTTGATAACTTATGAGTTAAAAAAAATTAACGATTAAGGAGGGAAGAATGGCTATAACAAAAGTATGGATTGATGATGATGCTTGCACAGGTTGTGCACTTTGTGAGGATAGTTGTCCAGAAGTTTTTGAAGTTGATGATGTAGCCAAGGTAAAAGAAGATGCTGATTTTAATGATTATGAGGAAGAGATAAAGCAAGCAGCTGAGGATTGCCCCAGTGAGGCTATTCATTACGAGGAAGAGTAGCTCTCCGTTAGATATTTGCTATTTAACAGGGTAAACGTAAATTAAGGTTAAGGAGGTTAATATAATGCGATGGGGGTTCGATAAAGAAAAGTTGGATGAGGAAAAGATAGCTAAACTAAGAGACCTTGCCAAGCTAGCTCGAGGGGATATTTTAAAGATGACCACTGTAGCTGCCTCAGGTCATCCGGGAGGTTCTATGTCTTCAATAGACATCTATTTAACTTTATACTCCTGTGCCCGGATTTACCCAGATAACCCTTATCATCCTGATAGAGATAGGATAGTGATTAGTCATGGTCATACCTCTCCAGGGGTTTATGCTACCCTGGGACGTTTGGGATTTTTTGATATTGACAGTGTTGTGGCTAATTTTAGAAGAGCAGGTAGTATTTTTGAGGGTCATGTGGAAAGGGATATTCCTGGGGTAGAGTGGGGCACAGGTAATTTAGGTCAGGGATTGTCTGCAGGATGTGGTTTTGCTCTTGCAGCTAAGATTCAAGGTAAAGATTTCCAGGTTTTTGTGGTAATGAGTGATGGGGAGCAAACAAAGGGACAGGTTGGGGAAGCAAGACGTTTTGCCAAAAAGTACTCCCTTAATAATCTTACAGTGGTTATTGATTATAACCGTTTGCAACTTAGCGGGCCTTTAGATAAGATTATGCCCCAGAGGATAAAGGAAAATTATCTCTCTGATGGATGGCAAGTTATAGAAGTTAACGGTCATGATCATCAAGAGATTTATCAGGGTTTACGAGAAGCAGTGATGAATAAAGAATTTCCTGTAGCTATTTTAGCTAATACTACTATGGGCAAGGGCATCTCTTTTATGGAGGATAAGTTTGAGTATCACGGGAAACCTCTTTCCTTAAAGGATTGCAGGTTAGCCTTGTCTGAGCTTGGCTTGGAGGATGATGTTGATAAGTATATTAATCTTAGGAAGAGCTCATCACCTCCTATTTTAAAAAAACAGCCTCCTATAAGGAGTATAAATATAGAGGTTGGCAGTCCTCATACTTATGGGAAAGAGGATATTACCGATAACCGTAGTGCCTTTGGAGAAGCTCTTGCTGATGTAGCTAAACTTAATAAGGATAAAAAGGATCGAACCCCTATCGCTGTTTTAGACTGTGATCTTTTAGGTTCAGTAAAAACAAATAAATTTGCCTCTCTTTCTCCGCAGAGATTTTTTCAGGGTGGAATTCAAGAGCACAATACGGCAAGCTTAGCTGGTGTTCTTTCTACTCAAGGAGTGATTACTTTTTTTGCCGATTTTGGCGTTTTTGGAGTAGATGAGACTTACAATCAGCATAGGCTAAACGATCTTAACCGAGCTAATTTAAAACTTATTTGCACTCACAATGGAGCTGATGTTGGACAGGACGGGAAAACTCATCAATGTATCGATTATGTTGGGATAATCAATAACCTTTATGGGTACAAGATAATTATTCCCGCCGATCCCAATCAAACCGATCGGGTAATCCGTTATATTATCTCTCAACCGGGGAATTTTTTTGTAGGAATGGGTCGAAGTAAATTTCCTGTAATCCTTAATGAAGAAGGGAAGCCTTTCTTTGCTGGGGGCTATGAGTTTGTTTATGGGAAGGCAGATGTAGTAAGGGATGGGAATCAAGCAGCTATTATTTCTATGGGGAGTATGTTAAATAGAGCTATTAAAGCCTGGGAGATATTGAAGGAAAAGGGCTACTCTGTAAGGGTAATAAATGTTTCTTGTTTGAGTGATATAGATGCTAAAGTGATAGGAGAAGCTGCCCAAACTGGTGTAGTCATTACCTATGAGGACCATAATGTTAAAACTGGCCTGGGTAGCATTGTAGCTAACTTTTTAGCTGAGAATTCCCTCTCTCCCTATTTTCGAAAATTAGGAATTACCTATTATGCCAGCTCTGGTAAGCCCGATGATTTATTTAAGATGCAGGGACTTGATGTAGACTCTTTAGTGCAAACTACACTCCAGGCTATTCAAAGATAGAATAGTTCCAAAGTGGAGTATTCAATTGAACGCTCCCACTTTGAGTACCTCCGATGGGAAACCTTTTTTGACGAAGAGAAAAGTAAGATTTTTAAGGTAAAAGAGAAAAAGATTATGATTAATAAGCCATCGGCAGGTAGAGCCTTAAAATTCTGGTTAAGGGACGTCTACAATAATCTTGGGAAGGTTATTCTTGCTAATTTATTCTGGACAGTCTGTTTTATTCCTTCTCTTCTCATTGGGATAAGGATCAAACAGAACCTCTCTCCTCCAGCCTTTTTGATATTAATGACAAGTTTTCTCCTGACCTCGCCTGCTTTAGGAGGGATGTTTCATCTATCTGGGAAAATTGCCCTAAATGATCCTTACATAGAAATAAGAGATTTTTTTGAGGGAATTAAAAAATACTGGAGGAAAAGCTTATTTTTACTTGCCATTTCTTTAATCATTCCTACACTCACCGCAGGAGCGCTGATCTTTTATAGCCAGATAGTAAAAACTCACCCTATAGGTATTATCTTATGGGTTATAAGCCTTTGGATTCTTCTTTTCTTTTTATTAATGCAGGTTTATCTTTTCCCCCTTATGATTACTCAAAAGATGGGCCTTGCACAAATTTTGAAGACCTCTTTACTTTTAGCTTTAAGTAATGTTGGATTTACAATGATAATTGTTTTAATAGAACTTGTTTTTCTTCTCCTTTTTTCTCTCACCGGAATTATCTTTATAGGAGGTGCCAGTACAATTTGCCTTCTTCAAACTAATGCCTTCATTGAGCTTTCCAAAAGGTATACCGGTGAGGAGATAAGAAAAGAGAGAAAAAGAGAGCACAGAAGCCCAAAACAATTTTTCCGGGAAATTTTTATGCCCTGGAGATATGATTAAAAAAGATCGGTCTCCTCAATGGAGGGCTTTGGAGGGCTTTCGCCTTTTTTCAGTGCTCTCAGAGGTTAAATTCTTCCTTTTTCCTTCCAGACAGCTTTTTTAACAAAAAACTAAAGAGGACTTGACAAATTTTTCATCCTATGGTAATATATAAACGGTGTAAGAAACTGGTTTACAAAACCGAGCTATGAAGGAGCATTGCAAAAATGGAAGAAGTTTTGAACTTAAAGAATAAGGAACCAATTACTATAAACGATGTTGCTAAATTAGCTAAGGTTTCCAAAAGCACTGTTTCTAAGGTGTTAAATGAACAGGATGGAATCTCTCAAAAAACAAGAGAGAAGGTCCTGTTGACAATGAAGAAGCTTAACTATCGTCCCAGCATGGTGGCAAAGAGTCTTAAAAGCAGGAAAACCAAAGCTATTGGTTTAATGCTTCCCAGTATTACAAATCCTGTTTTCCCTATTATTCTTAAAGGTGTTGAAGATACTGCTTCTGAGAATGGATACATCATTGTTTTCTGCAATAGCGATGAAAAGATAGAGAAGGAGTCTTTGTATTTTGAGGTATTTAAAAACCGCTGGGTTGATGGTATAATTTTCTCTGTAGTTACAGGGAGCAAGGAAGAAGAAGAGTATATCAGGGCAATTCATAATAAGGGAACCCCGGTTGTTCTTATTGATAGAGAGATAGAGGGGTATTTTGCCAATGTAGTTATGATTGATAATAAAAAATCTGCCTTTGATGCTACCACTCATCTTCTTGAGCTTAATCATAGAAAAATAGGATGTATAACTGGACCTTTAAATATAAAGATATTTGCTAAAAGATTACAGGGTTATAAAAAAGCTCTTGCAGAATACGGAATAGAGTTTAACGAGGGTTTAGTAAAAGAAGGTGATTTAACTGTTAAAGGAGGCAGTTTAGCTATTAAAGAACTCTTATCTGGAAAAGAGCTCCCAACAGCTATTTTTGCCTGTAATGACTTTATGGCTATAGGGGCTATTAAAGAACTTCAGAGAAATGGTTTAAAAGTTCCCGATGATGTCTCAGTTATAGGCTTTGACGATATTCCTTTAGCATCTTTAATTACTCCTTCGCTTACAACTATTGCTCAACCCTTATACGAAATGGGTGTAGAAGCTATGAATTTGCTTATAAGATTGATGGAGAGAAAAGGAGCCTCAAGAAGAAAAATTATCCTGGATACCCAATTGGTAATAAGGGATTCAACGTCAAAACCTAAAATGTGAATGTAGTTTAGTTTGCGATAGGTTTCTTACTCCTAAAAAGGCACGTCTAAATGAAAAAAGAAATTAAATTTTTTGTTAACACCTGGATTTTTGGCAATGTTCCATTAAGAGAGGTTATCCGGAGAGTAGCTTCTTTAGGCTACGATGGAATAGAGCTGGTGGGTGAGCCTGAAATTTACAATGCAAAAGAGGTTAATGAGCTTATAAAAGGGGAAGGATTGAGTGTGGTATCAATTTGTGGAATGTATCCAGGACCGGAGAAAGATGACTTGAGAGCACTCTCACACTATGAGAAAAAGGAAAGAGAAAAGGGTATAGATTATGTAAGAAGATGTATAGATCTTGCATTACAGATAGAAGCACGAAGCGTCCTTGTAGTTCCATCTCTTGTTGGAAGACCACAGTATTTTTCCTCAAAAAAAGAGGATATGAAATGGGCTATTGAATCTTTGCAAAGGGCAGGGGAATATGCTGAAGATAAAGAAATTGTATTAACAATTGAGCCAATTAATAGATATGAGGTAGGTTTAGTTAACAGCATTAATGATGCCTTAGAGATGGCAAAGAAGGTTAACAATCCTTTTGTTAAGATTATGGGAGATACATTCCATATGCACATAGAGGAAGGCGATGGAATACCAAATGCAATAAGGAGAGCTGGGGGTAAATGGCTAAAACATCTTCACGCTGCAGACAATACAAGAGAAGCACCTGGAAAAGGAACTATGAATTGGAGAGAAATCATTAGAGCTTTACACGATATAGAATATCAGGGTGGTATCTCCTTAGAACCATTGCCAAAAGGAGCGTCCCCTTATGATGCAAGAAAGGGAATTATTCCCAAAGAAAAATTGGATGCTGACTTGAGATATGGACTCGCCTATCTTAAAAGAGAGCAAAATTTTGTG
>JAGHCO010000128.1 GCA_021160405.1 Candidatus Aerophobota bacterium | reverse complement strand
TCTTAAAGCTATCCCTCCTCTGTATGTAAGAGGTAAGGGATCCTCTCCCAAGTTTGATCCTATATTCTGGCAAGCTAATCCGAAAGAAAGAGACTCGCCAACTAGCAAAAATCCAACATTACCTAAAAAAGTGCTCTTTTTATCCTCAGCGATTGTCTCTTGAAGCATTCCAGCACTTATTCCAAACATCAATCTGGGGGAGACTTTGTTGGCATATCCCAAAGAAATTTTAATATCAGAAGCACCAAATTCTCCTGTTGGATTTCCCTCTTCATCTCTTCCTTCTATCTTGCCCATATCTATATAGTTGGCACCTAACCCAGCTATTCCTCCTAATAAGGGAAAGGTTAAACTCAAATATCCCTGATTTATCTCCTGGAACCACATGTTATAGGTTGCTGAAACTTCCATCTTTTCTATCTGAGCAACTCCCGCTGGATTCCAGTATAAAGCTGTTCCATCATCTGCTATTGGAGTATATGCTCCTCCCATCGCTGTTGCCCTTGCTCCTATTCCAATTTTTAAGAAGTTAGCCGCAGTAGTTCCAACATCCGATGCAAAAGAGCTAAAGCTTGGAATTAAAATTAAGCTGCCCACAATAGCAGCTTTTAATAGTATTTTTCTCATCAATCTCCTCCCTATTTTATAATAGCTATCTTTCCTGTTTTTTTATCTCCAGTTGCCTTAGGAACAAGGTAAATGTAAACCCCTCTTGCCACCATTTCTCCTGCTTCATTTCTTAAATCCCAGGTAGCAGTAGCTGAGCCACCTTCCTGCGTTATCTCTGTTGCACCATCTAAAACTCTTACCAACTCCCCTGAGATAGTGTAGATATAAACTTTGGAATTTAGAGGAAGATTTGCTATGGTGACTACCTGACCTTTGTTAGGATAGCAAGGATTAGGATAGACTTTAATCTTACTAATGGAAGGATTACCTGCAGCTACCGGAGATCCTTCAAGCTCTTCTTTTTTGGCATTAGCCCAGATTGTATTGGAAAAGGTATCGACTCCTGTACTTAAGAATCTGTGCCAGCTTCCTCTCCAGTAGTAAAGAACGAGCTCTTCCTCCTTTAATCCCAACTCTTCTATCTCACTGTCAGTATAGCTAACCTCAATTCTAACCGGCCATACCACAGCTTCTTTATCACTTATCATAACATCTACGTATTTTGGTAAAGCTTGAAGAGGAAAGTTTTCTGGATGGGGGTTCTCTTTATACTTTAGAACTGTAACCTCAACCTTTTCTTCGGTATCAAGTATTACTTTAGTATCAGATCCAGCAGGTCCTTCGATGGAATAATCAGTCTCATCTCCTGGTACAGTCTCACTATTGCAGTCCTCAACATTTTCTTGATTGTTTAAAACTGCAATAAAGGAATCATTGGTAATTGTTAGCTCTGCTGCGGTAGCAGTGATTAGAATTCGATAGCTTCCATCTTCTCTTATGTTATTAGAAGACAAGGTATAGGAGATCTGGTATTTACAATCTCCAATAAGTATTCCTTGAACAACAGAACCGTTAGAATCTACATTTGAAAAATCAGCAGTTACTACAGCTGGATAAGTTAGCTGCACTATAATGGAAATTGTATCACCGTTTTTGTAGATAATATCTGGATCATCACTGGAGATTGAGACAAAGCCAAAGATAACAGGTCCATCGTTTATATCAGTCTCACCTACTGCCGAGGCTCCCTTTTCATCATAGGCCTCAAAGTAGTAGGTGTAATTTGCTCCCTTTTTAAGAGAGGTTACAGTCTTTGTGTACAGCTTGCCATCGCTGTAAGTAGTATCAGTTGGATCCACTTCATCCATGCTAAAGGGGCTTCCCTGGATCTCAAGACCTCCTTTTAAGATATGCACCTTTGGATAACCATCCCCTGGAGGATCGTTATCTTCATCTAAGTATTTGATCCGGTATGTAAAATCAGTGGTAGAAGTGCCAATTTCTGGACCAACTCCATCACTCTCATAACCAACCTCACCTGTCCACAAGAGAAGAGGTGGTGAATTGGATGTAAATTCTGCTGTATTGTTTTCCCTGACTGTATTTCCAGCTACATCCTTTATATTCTCTACAACTATTATATACACTGCCTCTAAAGCAAGATCAGATGTAGAAAGGACAACTTTCTTACCATTCTCTAAGCTGGCAGTATAAACAGTTATCTCATCTCCTGTTTGCTTTTCTGCTATTGAATAATTTCCAGGATTCTCAGCCGAGGTTTTATCAATCTCCTCATTAAAAACAACCTCTACAGTATTGGTATTTACCGCTCTGGCAAAACTCAGCTCTGGAGGAGTGGTATCAACTATAACCTGGCCGTAAACTGCCGGTTCTCCCCAGTTTCCAGCTTTATCTTGAGCCTTCACATGGAAGTAGAGCCTTCCGTCAGATACATTATTGAGGATAACAGAAGTATCGCTTGTTATAGAATCAGTCAAAGGATTGGGATTGTAACTTTCTTCCTCGTTCAAAGAGAAACAGTAGCTTTCTATACCCTTATTAAAGGGAGGGTCAGATGGTGGATTCCAGGTAAGTTCTACAGCAGAGGAAGATATAGGAGTATCTTTGGGATGGGTTGGAGAGTAAACATTTGTCGGTTTCTCAGGTGGTGTGTTATCAATGGTTAAGGTTATCCCATCGCTAGCTGAAAGTGAGCCTATATCAGTTAAGGTGATGGTAGCTACAATATCCTCTGCCTCTCCTGTTCCAGAGCTATTCCAATCATAAATGTATTTACCATTATCCTCGATCATCTGCCCTCCACTTACCAGAACTCCTAAGGTAGCTGAGCTTATAGTAACAGCACCGGTTAGTCCTGTTTCATTGTTCCCTGCTGTTGCAACAATTCTTACTATCTGGCCAGGGTGGTAGATCTCATCATCGTCTGATAGATCATTTTTATCATGGGAGTCTATGGAAGCTATAGCTGGTGGATTGTTGTTGAGGTAGACATAGCTTCCCTCATCTACTGGATTTATGGCATTTGCTTGGGCCTCATTTCCAACTTCATCGGTTATCTTAACAGAGATGGTGTATCTTCCATCGGCTTTTGGGTTATTGCTGCTGATTGTGTAGCTTATCTCATAGATGTGATTTTCTGGATCTATCTCGATTACTGTTTCATCACCAGAAGAATAATTGCTGTCAATTGGTGAAAAATCTGCACTTAAAAGTGCCTCGCTTTCTAAGTCTACATTTATCTTTATAGCGTCGCCATTTTGGTAGGCGATTTTATCTGTTGTTGGAGGAGCATCAAACCCAGGAGGTGTATTGTCTAATTCGACACTTAAATCGGTATTGGTCACAGGACCATTGCCTGCAATATCGGTAATGCTGATTGAGATAGGATAGATTCCATCAGGTCTTGTATTATTTAGAGTTATTGTATATTGGATGGTGTAGATATGAGCTGATGGATCTACTTCACTTACAATCACCTTGTTAGGATCAAAATTGCTGTCAACAGCAGAAAAATCAGCTGATATGTTGCAAGCCTCGCTTAAATTAGCAGTTACTGTAATTGTATCTCCATCCTTGTGAGAGAACTTATCAGAAGTTGGTGTTGCATCAAAGGAAGGAAAAGTTTTATCTATTTTTATCTCGATAGACTTTTCTGTTTCTTGGTTTCCTGCCTTATCTACAGAGTAATAATAAACAGTGGTTGTCTCTGTAACAAAAAATGGAGAGAGGTAATCTTGCCAACTTCCATCTTCAATTTTATATTTGGTGAAGTCTACACCAGATAAGGCATCATCAGCTAATAGACTAACTTCAACATCAGATAAATACCAGCCGTTTTCTCCTAAGGTTCCTGAAAGAGTGTGGCTTGTAGAAGGAGGAGTTTTATCTATCTTAATTGTCTCTGAACGATGAGCTTCTTCATTTTCTGCCTTGTCAACAGCATAGTATTCAATGGTAACTGTTCCCTCGTCAGAGATTAAAAAAGAGTCTGTATACTCTTGCCATCCTCCATAATTTAGCCTGTAGTAAATCTTCTCTATTCCAGAAAGATCATCAACGGCAGATAAAGTAACAGTGACGTTGGACCTAAACCACTCTTCTCCTTGTTCCCCTGATAAAGAGATAGAAGTGGTTGGTGGGACACTGTCATACTTGAAAATAAAAAGTGTTTTCCAGTCATCGGCAGATAAACCAACATTATCCTTAGCCTTTACTCTTAGGTAATATGTTCCATCATTTACCGCTGATGGATTATACCCTGAAGAAGTAGTATAATTCCCAGAGGTTCCATTAGGATCAGTTCCCCAGTAGTAGTAATACCCATGGATTCCTGAACCATTTCCGTCTGAGGCACCGCTCCAGGTAAAATTGGGATCGTTAATGCTATTTTGCCAGGTATTATTAGGTGCTCCATGAGTTTCTGTGCAAGAAGTAGGATTGTTGGGTGAAGTTGTATCAATGTAGACTGTTATTGTGTTTGACCACCCGCTCTGATTGTCAGCAGCATCGTAGGCATAGATTCTAAAGGTATGGGTACCATCTTCCCATGTTGGATGATAGGGAGAAGAAACAGAGAAGGGAGAACCACCATCTTTACTTCCCTTATATCCAGAAACTCCACTTCCAGTATCTCCAGGATCACTCCAGGTAAAGTAAGGTGAGTTGTGGGTAGTCCAGGAAGAGCCACAATGGCTTTCAGCTATGGATGGGGTATTGGGAGGAGTAGTGTCAACTTTGATTGTAAAGGAATCATAGTTTCCCCAGTTTCCTGCTGCATCTTTGGCTTTGACATAAAAGGTATGGGTTCCAGTATTAAGGTAATCAGAAGGAGTTTGATAATAAGTGTTAGAAGTATCTACTGAATCATCTGGAGGAGAATCGAACGAATAGCTATATCCTACTATTGGAGAGTGAGAAGAGGGCTGGCTCCAGTAAAAATAAGGATCATCATCCTTTTGCCAGGTATTTTCTAAGATTGGGCTGCCACCACTGTAGGTCTTAGCTGCAAGGTTTGTAATAGCATCTCCAGCTGTATCAATTTTGAAAGAATAACTGGCTACAGAACTTTCATTTCCAGCATTATCTTCTGCTTTCACATAAAAAGTATGCTCGCCATCGGAAACATTAGAGTATTGCTTGCTGGTGTCGGTGGTAGATGACCAGCTACCACCATCTAATCTGTACCAATACCTGGCAATTCCACTTCCTCCAGTATCAGAAGAGCTCCAGGAAAAATACGGATCATTGTTAGTTTGCCAGTCATGATCTATATTAGAGGAAATTGAAGGTTTAGTTGGGGAGGTTCCATCGTAATAAAGAGTAGTTGAGCTTCGATTATTATGGTCAATATTGCCTGCTCCATCCATCAACCATACATAGATTGGCTGTCCACCCTCAGAAGTTGCAGCTACAGAAAAAGGTTTATTTGTAGTCCAGATCCCATCGGTTGAATAAGTAGGAGCTGAACCTACTTTGTAATAAGCCTTGGCTATACCTGATGGATCAGAGGGATTTGTCCAGTTGATGCTAAATAGATTGTTGTTTGTCCATGTACTCGGGTCTACCTTTAAATCAATGGGGGCAGAAGGAGGTGTAGTATCAGGGATCGTGATTGTAACTGATAGAGAATTTGACCACCCAGAGGAAGTGCCATTGCTATCTATTGCCTTTGCCTTAATATAATAGGTTCCAGAAGTATCCCATTTATGTGACCTGCTGACAACTGTACCGGAATTCACAAATCCGGTCTCTGAGGTAGTACCATCTCCCCAATCAAAAATATACTTTACCTGATCACCATCAGGGTCAGTTGTTGATGTAGAATAAGAATAATAGGTATTAACGTATCCAGAGGAGGGACCGGATGGTGTAGAGGGTGTATTGGGTGGATTATTTGGCTGAAAAACTACAGGGCCAGAACGACTTCCTGATTCGGGGAACCTATCTGAGCCCCCTTTTCCATCTTCAAAATAAAAATAATAGCTGTGGCTTCCCGCAGAGAGGTTCTTGGGGCCATAGCGATAGGTAATCCAAGAGTCTAAGCCCGAATACCAGCTCATAGTATAAGCTACGCCATCTATATAGACTTGTTTTACGCTGGGAGTATCTCCATCAGGATCAAAATAGGTAACATAATAATAAAAATCAGTTTGAATGTTGCCCTCTGTAGGATTTACATACCCATTGGATAGCTGAGGTGGGTTATTTGACGGCTTTACTGTCACTTTAATAGGACCGGGAGGATCTGGCTCAGAGCCCCAGTTTCCAGCATTATCAACTGCATGTACTCCATACCAATAAGTACCTGTCGATGAAGGAGCATCAGAGAAAGAACCAGAGTAAGGACCGTTACCAGAAATATAGGTTCTTTTGATTTCTGCCCAATTTACTGGACTACCATTGCTATCATCAGCACGCCAGAGCTCTACCCGGTTTAACTCCGAACCACCAGTGTCTGATACGGTATAAGAGATAGTAAATGAATCACCCAGAGTAACTGACTCTGGGGTAACAGAAAAGGCATCAACAGTAGGGGGCGTGGTGTCAACCGTAAAATACCACCTTTCAGAAAAATCTCCCCAGCCTGCACTGTTATGGGATCTCATGTTCCAGCGATACTTTACTCCACTATTTAATATGCCATCAGGTAGTTTAAATGAACTTCCATATATTGGACCGTAATCGGTCTCACTATCGAAGACAAGATAATCTGGACCATATGGTGGTTCACTTATGTAGAGTCCATAATAGTCAGTATTAGACACTTCCTCCCACTCGAAAGTAGGTGTAGTAGTATTAATAACTGAATTATTTGGTGGAGAAACAAGATCTGGAGGAAAAGGGGGTAAGATCTCACCGCGGGGAATATGATAATAATTACACAGATCAAAATTAGGGTCAACTTCAAAAAACCATGGTATGCTTTTGTGATATACATCATAACTATGGGCGTTACATTTGGCATAATTGTTTTCATCACCGATAACTGCAAATACAGCATGAGTCCAATAATCATTAAAGTTACCAAAAATTGCGGGGTCACCTTTAACAAACCAAATAGGTTCGATCTCTCCTCGATTTCTTCTTTCGTACGTTGCATTTTGACTATTTACAAGGTTTAAATGAAGATTGTCACAATTGGGAATACATCCCCAACTATCAACCCCAGGCCCAGCATCTAGATTTAGACCACCTGCAATAAGACATTGAGATACAAAATTAGCACAATCGTAGTCCCCATAGTCATGATATGCGGGATTTCTTCCATCCCACCACTCGTCTGCATACTGTGCTGCTGCTTCCGGATCATAAGAAGTAGTTGTTGCTACAGGTAATAGATCATTATTCGTTTCTTTTATATTAATTCCCCAATCTTGTAATATAAACTTAGCACGCTTTCTTACCTGAAAATCTGGATCATGTAAAGCTGCATTCTTAATTAGAGGAATAGCCTCTTTTTCAGCAATATATTTTAACCCTCTTAAAGCTGCTAAACGAATATATTTATCCTTATTATTTAGCGACTCGCATAAAACGGGAAATGCGAAAGTTTTTGATTGATTTAAGATCGATAAAGAAATTGCTGCATCAACTCTTACATAAGGGTCTATATCATATAAAGCAGTCTGTATGAGGGAAACTGCTTTTATATTCCCGATATTTTTTAACCCTTGTAGAGCTTTCATTCGTACGTTCCTATTGTCATCATGCAACATGTTGTTTAAAATCGGGAGACACTTTTGTGTTTCACCTAACAAAGATAAAGAAATAGCTGAAGCTCTAACTACTTTTTCCTCTACATCGTTTAGTGCACTTATTAAAAATGGAATCGCTTTTTTTGACCGAATAAGTCCAAGAGATTTAGCACATTGAATGCGGACTTCTTCATTTGGATCGTTGAGTAAGTGGTGTGTTAAGACATCTACCGCTCGAATGTCACAAGATTTACCCAAAAATACAGCTGCTTGAATTCGGGTAAAAACGTCTTCGCTGCTTAGTCTCTCAATTAATAAGGGTACCTTTGATCCATACCGCGCAATACTTGATTCACGTAATTGTTGAGCTATTACATCAGGCTTAATCCTATTATAGATTTTATCTTTGTTAGACAGTTTAGCCATCAGAATGTTGCTTGATATAATTAAAGACATTATAGCTATAAGTCCAAAACACAATCTTTTTATGTTTACTCTCATTGAATGTATCGAGCTTCCTCTAAGTAACTTTTTAAGGTTCTAACATGCTGATAAGAAATCTATTCGGTAAATTTAAAAGTAGAAAGGAGTAAAGTGTGTAATGCTGAGTACGAATATCCTTTAAAACTTTGAAGAAGTGCGATCCTATAAACTCTGTCATTTCTTTGTATATAATCCCAAGATAATTTACCTGTATAGCCATCAGCAACATTCTCGAAATTTGCTCGTAATCCCCCTACACCGTTTACGTTTATTTGTTCCCAGGTGACGTTACTTAGATCTAAGAGTTCTCCAAATTGTTTTTTTAATAACTGAGAAATGAATTTTTTAAGATCGAGATTGTTGAAATTGCTATAAACATCGACACGAATATAAGGCATAACCTTTGTTCCAATTTTTACGTGCTTTTTATTACTATCATCGCATATAAACTCTTTGGGATACTTAATCTCATATCCATATTCCTTATTTTTGTAAGTTCTCCAACTAGAGATGTCAATAATTTGAGATTCTCCTCTTTCTTCAGACCAAAGTTTGGAACTAATATAACCGATTCCCGTTACTAACATTACTATTAGCACGGTAAGAATTATTTTTAGAGAGATCCGTCCACAAGATTTTATTTTTTGTAAATTACCCATACGTGCTTATCTGCTAATAATTTTAGTAATAGTGCTTCTGCTCGACCAGCAGAAGCTTTGAATCGACCTTTTATAATACAATAATGTTCTTTTAGAATTAGGTTGTAACCTTGAAAGGTAAATGGCCTAATCAGGAGTTCAAGGTTTTGGAAATTCTTGTTGGACGGTTAGGATTTATTGAGCTGAGGTTCAGCTGGTAGGGAAAAAATTTCCTCCAACTTTCCAGAAATTAACCACTCTAACTTGAGATAACCTGGCAGGTAGCAATAGCTTTTCTAAGATTCAATCCTAAACAAAAAAGTAAAAAATAAGAAAATAGCATTGGAAAAGTAACCGGAAACTCAACTTCCCTCACCTATGCCCTTTTAAAGACCAATCAAGATTACAATCTAATCTGTAAAAGAGCATGTTATATAACTTTTTGGGGTTTTTCCTTTGCTCTTTTGGTTAAATTGAGGTAGCTCTTTTTGATACTTTAAAATTAAGTCATCCAAAGCTTCCCGCACAAAATCAACCTGTCTAACTCTTGTTTTCTTAGTTAGTATCTTTAAAGCCCCTACTTGATAATCTTCAATCCGTCTGAAGAATTAATTTACATTCTATCTTTTTCCTTTAAACCAGTTTACTATGGTTATTACCATATTAACAATTTTATTTTCAGACGTCAATCTTCCTGGAAAATCCTTTTAACCCTTTATAATCCTACATTACAGAGACTAATACTTTAATAAAAATATCAGTTTATATAAAAGGATGAGCCTCACCCCCGAATTCTTTATTTATTTTATGGGGCCAAAGAAAAGCTCCTTCCCTTCCCATTTATTCTCTGCAAGAATATAAGCTGAAAAATTCAGGCATAGAGCAAAAGCCTTAATATCCTCTTTTAAGTCAGAAAAAATTACTTTAATCTCTACAGGGAAGTTTGGTATATAATCTCTTTTACCTCCTTTAGAGATATGAATATCATGATACTTTCTGCCTCGTTTATCTGTAAGGTAGGTGCTGGTATTTAACTCAGCTTTAGCCACTTTATCTTGGATGTTTTCAACAAGAAAGTTAAGCTCCACAGCTCCTCCTTTAAGTAACTTGTAGGAACTTAGCGTAATCTTCCAGGAGTTTTTTATTGTATAAACTTTATCTACTTTGACTTCCTCTCCTACCTTAAAAGGGGCAATAGCAGGAGCCTGAAATCCTTTCTCTTCCACAGAAATTTGTTTTTCTGCAACTTCTTTTTTTGCTGGTTTTTCTTTCTGCTGGCTATATACATGCCAGAGAACAGCAAGAATTAGCAAGGCTTCCAAAACCCCTATCTTCGGTGGTTTCTCCTCCTCTTGAGCATACGCTATCTTAGGAGCAATTCCATTTATAAGGGGTATTGTAAAT
>JAGHCO010000129.1 GCA_021160405.1 Candidatus Aerophobota bacterium | reverse complement strand
GGGATGCACTCCTATACGGTGGGCTAATTCACTTTGGCTTAAGGGGAATAAATCCTCAGGGTTTCCCGAGTTAAAAAATGCTTGTTGGATCTCTTTGAGATGGTAAATTACTTGATATATAGTGGTGGTTCTGCGATTTATTAACTCTAATTTCTTAAACAGAGCAGATATTTTATTGATCTGCGAGGAGCTGAACTTCTTTTCCCCTATTAGCTCTTTAAATCGATAATAATTGATGGAAAATTTACCCTTAATTAAATAGCTTTCCTTTTTTAAAGGATGGATAACTAATCTGTTATCTTCTTTTTCAATAGAAGCAATTAAAAAAACTTTAGGGTAAGAGGGAAAAGAAAAATCTGAGGAAGAAGAGGTGAGGATTTTTTGTAGTTGAAACTTGTTTATAAAATCCTTGAAAATTTTTGCTTCTTGATTGGATAAATCGCACTTTTCTATAATCTTTCTTATTTGCCCATCTTTCCCGTGAAGAAGCTTATTAAATTCCTCTATGCCTATTATACTCCCAACCTTTTTAAGAAGAGGAAGTATTTCTGGATTTTCCATAAGTTCTTCTACATTGAAGTTTCCTTCTTGAGAGATAAGCTCTTCTTTGAGTCTTAAGGAAGAAGGTTTTTCTATCACATCATGAAATCTTTTATATCCGATAAGATGGTACTTATATCTTAATTCATTAAAAAGAGGATTTTCCTCTATCTTATCTATATACTCTTTAAACTCATTTTCTGACAGGGAAAGAAACTGAGCTAATTTCATTCTTCCCATTAACTTAAGTTTTTGAGCTGTAGTTTGTCTAATTTCCATTTTATATGAAGAAAGCATCCTATTCTCCTAAACTCTGATGTCAAAAAGGTGTCCTTTTCCCTTCTCTTCTTTTCTTTCTGCTCTTTTATCATCAGCTTTATATATTTTATTCCTTTTGTCTTTCTTGTCTACTTTTTTATTTTTCTGGGGGAATTTTTCTTTTTCTCTACCTTCTTTAGAACTCAATAGGCCAAGTTTTTCTTTCTTCCCCTTTTGTAAGCTTCGCTTCATTTCTTTGTTAAATTGTTTTCGGTTACTATCGGGTTGTTTTTTTCCTACTTGGTGAATCTTATCTAAACTCTGTATCTTATCTAACATATCTTGAATATAGTTTACTCTCATTTTATTTGTTGTTTTAGCTTAGCCCGCAGATGAAAGATAGCCTTACTGTGAATCTGAGACACCCGAGACTCTGACAGTCCCAGAATTTTTCCAATTTCTCTTAAGGTTAGCTCCTCATAATAGTACAGAATAATAACTCTTTTTTCTCGCTCAGGTAACTGTTGTATTATCTCTCTTAAATGTTTCTTGGTTTCTTCTTTTTCTATTACTTGGATAGGGTTGTCAGTGAGAGGAGATGGAATTGTTTCCATTAAACTTTTAGAATCATCATCTTTTTTGCTATTTAGACGCAGGGGAGAAAAGTAAATTATTTCAGTGCGAAGACGATGCACATCATCTTCTTTAATACCCAAAATTTTAGATAGCTCTTTATCTGTGGGTGGCCTATTTAACCTGCTTTCCAGCAAGAGATAAGTTTTTTCCAGAAGATGTGTTTTCTTGCGAAGAGAGCGGGGAATCCAATCTAATGACCTTAACTCATCCATTATTGCTCCTCGAATTCGCGGTATAGCGTAGGTGGAAAATTTCACTCCTCTTTCCGGATTGAAATTTCTCAAAGCTTTCATTAAACCAATTATTCCACTGCTAATTAAATCATCTATACATACTGAGGGAAGATTTGCTACCGGAAGACGGTCTACTACATATCTAACTAAGGGAAGATACTTTAAAATTAGTTTTTCTTGAATTTTAGGTTTAGAACTATGTTTATATTGGACCCAAATATTTTCCACTTAATCCTCTTATATATTTAATGCTCCTATAGATTTTATTTTAATCTCAGGAGTAACTTCATTGTACGAAAGAACCACTAATGAGGGGAGAAACCTTTCTGTAATCCTTTTGAAATAAGGTCTTACATTGGGTGAAGTTAAGATAATAGGTTGATAATTTAAAGACCTTGCTTTTTTTACTAAAGGAGTAAGATTGCTTATTATCTTCTGGATTATCTCCGGTTCAAGGTGTATATAAGAGGTTCGCTCTTTGTGCTCTATAGACTGAGAAATTTTCTGTTCTAATACTGGATCTAAAGTTATCACTGATATCTTTCCTTCCTCATCCTGATACTGTTCACAGAGGGAGCGCGCTAAAGCTTGCCTCACATATTCAGTTAAAAAATCTATATTTTTAGTTTGAGGAGCCCAGTCAGCCAACGTTTCCAAAATGGTAAGTAAATTCCTTATAGAAACTCTTTCTCGCAAAAGATTTTGGAGAACCTTTTGAATTTCTCCAATACTCATTAAATTAGGAATGAGTTCCTCTACAACTGCAGGATAGTCTCTTTTAAGATTGTCAACGAGATTTTGGACTTCCTGGCGCCCTATGAGTTCGTAGCTATAAGATTTAATTACTTCTGTTAAATGAGTAATGAAGACGGAGGTAGCGTTCACTACAGTGTAACCGGATGCTTCTGCCTCTTGCTTTTGATTTTCTTTAACCCAGATAGCTGGCAAACCAAAAGCGGGCTCTTTTGTTTTTATCCCCTCTACAGATTTGGTAACTGCTCCTGTATCCATAGCTAAGTAATACTTAATCATTAACTCACCTTGAGCTATTTCTGTTCCCTTTATTTTTATCTTGTACTCATTGGGTTTTAATTGAATGTTATCTCTTATTCGGACTGGAGGAACAATTATGCCCATATCCAGAGCAATTTGACGACGAATTGAGGTGATACGTTC
>JAGHCO010000185.1 GCA_021160405.1 Candidatus Aerophobota bacterium | reverse complement strand
TTAGGATGTAATTCATGCGCCATCAACCATACTTCTCGCCTGCATATATAATAATACCAGATTAGAGTGCCTGTAATACGCCGCAATTTAAAAAATCTCCCTTTGGAATTATATCGCCGTTTCTCTTAAAGAATCAAGAACATCTTTAGGCACAGAAATTACCTTTCCCACATCCTCAATCTCTAATATAAAGACTGGTTGTTTAATTCTAATTGTAAACTTTGTAGGATGTAAGATGTTGTTTTCTTCTCTCAATGGAAAAAGATAATTTACCAGAGGAAATTCTTTGCCTCTTTTCTTGCATCTTTCGTGAACTAAATAAAGGCGTCCAGAACCTTCAATGATTTCTATCTTTTGAAGATTGAAAGGAATTGGAAATTCAGTTTCAAAGACTGTATCAGGGGGAAATTCTCGCAACTTGGTTTCTAAAAGAGGTTTAATATTTTCTACCGTTGCAATGGATTCGCTGTCCCCACAGGTTATAGGAACACTTGGTAAAATGTTTACCAATTCTTGAGCAAAGGTCTCTTCATCTATCACAGCTACCACTTCAACATTCTTTGTAAAGACATACTGTCTTCCTAAAGCGTTAGTAGATTTGCCTCCAAGTTCTACCTCCCATTTTGTAATGGCAGAAGTAGTGTAACTTTTTACTACAGCAGGCGATAGAAGTCGAAGTCTTGCTCCTGCCCATATCACATTTTCCTCCACTTTATCAAGATAATAGAGAGGAGGTTTATCATTCTTATATCTTTGTAAAGCATTTGTCAGCATACCAATTATTGTAGACGGAGGCGGAAGTGGATAAGCAAGTGCTGACTGCCATGTATAAGGAATCCTTATAGAATAAAGTGAATCCAGCCTAATTGTGAGTGCTATGGCTTTCATTTTTCTTCACTGGCAAGTTTGTCCAGTATCTCGGCAAAAACCTCATTGATAGTGGACTTCATTGTAACCCCTTCAACCTTTTCATCTGTTTGATTCCAGAGAAGAATACTCGTATTGTTGGGAACGAGTCCTTTATATTCTTTAATATAATCGTTGTAGATAGGTGAGATAGGAAATGGTAGTGGTGAGGTTTCAGAATATGCTGCTAGAATTTCAATAGGCTGTGTATGTGGAATAGCGTGTGAGAGTGAGGCTCCCATCTGTCCAGAAATAAGATAACGATAAGCCTCTATAGCAACTTTGGCTCTTTGCTTGCGGTCAGAGTCTTCAATAGCATAGGGTTTATTAGTTCCTAAGTTCAACTCCACCAATCCAATTCTTTCTACATCAAGAGCAGAGACAAAGGCATAAATACCGGAAGCATAGGATTTGTTAAATATCATTTGAGCCGCACCTTCTCCCTCAGCCATAGCTTGTTGCTGTGACACTCTTGTATGAACTACCTGCTTTGAAGAAAAATCAGTTCCCAAAACAGGCATCAGCCATGAGAACATAGCTCGTGAGGTTCTTCTCGCAGAGGCTCCGCGTTCACCTTCCTGTTGAGCTCCCTGAGCAATAAGATAGCCATGAATATCACAAATGGTGCAAACAGATACAGAATTTCCTTCTGGCCGTGCTATTTGAACTAAAGTTTCACTTCTAACATCTCCAGGTCTAATAGGTTCTCCCATTCTGCATCCATTACAAAGAGGTAAAGAAGAATATCCGCCATTTAGTATAAGATGTCGCATGGCTTCATAATGCCAGTGTTTAAGCATTCTACCTGATACTGCGGGAGCTTCCCGCTTTTCACCATTTTCATCAAGAAAATCCATAATTCTTATGTCCGTGACATTACCTGCTACTGCCTCATTATTGAGGTCGTGCACATTAAGTTGCACTTTTACCCCAAAAGTCACGTATTTAAGCATTTTGCACCTCCTCTTTTATTTCAAGTTCTTCTTTTCCCTTTGTAGGAAAAGAAAAAGCAATTATTACAAGAGCAGTTTTTACCTCATCAAAGTTTTTGTTTGCTAACTGGAACAGTTCTTTTATTTCCTTCTCATTGGGTATATTTACAAACTTATGCTCTTTACCTGCTTTTTTCTTCTCCTCTTCTTGAACCCTTCTAAGTTCAGCCTCTCTCAACATCTTTACAATTGTCTCCTCAAAGTCCTTTGAATCCTTACGAGCGTTTCGTATATCATCTGCATAGTGGTACTTTTTATCTCTTATAAAATATCGCAGAGTGCGAGCCACACTACCTATAGCTTCATTCTCAATAATTTCTGGCTTTATCATAGCCACCTCCTTTAAAAAATATCTTGATGTTTCTGGATATAAAAGATTTACAAAATTATCGGTTGATGTTTCTTGAACATAAAGACGGGGGAAAGATAATAACAAAGACAAATTTTTATAGTAAATAACCTTATTCAATTCTTGTAAAGCTCCAAAAGCTTCTTTTTGTAGCATCCTATCAACTGATGCTGTATTATAAGGATTTTCAAGAAATTTTAAATAGTCGCTGATGGCTATAAGAGAAATACTATCAATATGGTATACTTGTGCTTGTCTCACAAGCAATGCGATAAATAACTTAAAATCCCTAAACATTTCAGTTGTAGAAGGTATCTTAGAAAGAAAAACAAGAGGAATTAAAGTAGAAGGAATATCTGCAGGTAAGAAGTCCCTTCGTAAATGATGTTGTACTGAAAAAATCCGTTCCAAATCTGCTCCTGTAATTACATCTTCAGGAATTGGAATTACCATAACTTCTTTTTCTTTGATATTAAAGATAAACGAAGCAAACCACATTCCGAGCGTGGCAAGCAATCCACATGTTTTACATAATTTTTTAGGAGAAGTTGGACGATGAAGTCCTCTTTTATCTTTTTGAGTATCTATTTTATCTCTACTTTGATGGTATGAAGTTCCTGCAGAGAAACCTATCTGGACACCGATTTTGCTGCCCTCATGATTACAAACAGGCTCTCCTGCCTCATTTTTCATAGAGAAAGAAAATTTGAGATATTTATCTAATTGATGCTTTTCATCTTCTCTTGCCAGTAAATTCCATCCCTTTTCTCCTTGCTTCCCACTCCTTTTTATCCCAGGAGTATTTAAAAAGATATATTCGGATTGAAGAAGCCTATTACACAATAATTTAAAAACATCATTTAATATCTTCATATCCCCTTCCATTTCAACAGCATAATATCCAGCAAAAGGCTTAATTCTCACTTTCTCACACTCAAAGGCTTCTATTCCTACTCTTGCAAGTCCATAAGCAATCTTTGCTTCCAAGTCAGGAAATCCTGTGGCTGGGGTATATAAGATTATCTTTTCGCTCATTCTGCTATTCTCTCTTTCACGCTATCCATATACTCCTTTATCTTTTTCACCATCAGCCATCCTCCAAAAGGATTGTCTGGTTCTTTTCTGTATTCTTCTCTTTCAGAAGCAGCAGAAATATCACATAGTTTAAGAATATGATGGACTAAAGACATTTGAATTCTTCTTGTATGTTGTTCTATTAAACCGCATCCTCTTGACCATAACCTTAATCCCCTTGCCATTTCTTTAAGGTCGGTAATATTTAGGTTTCTAACTTCTTGAGGAAAGTATTCGTCTCCAAGAACTTCTACTCGTTCATCCCAGTTTATTATATTGGTTGAATAATCTACAATCCTATCATTTATTGCCTGGACATCTGGTTTCTCAATGTTATCGCCTAAAAGGCCTCTATCAGAATGGTGTATTGCTACAGCAAAACTAATTGGTTCTCTTAACTCTTTTGGCAATATCTTATAAAGATATGCGCCACCAATAGGAGCATGAGCAGGATTTCGTGAATTAGTAATAACTCTTTCTTGCCATCTTTTAGTAAGTTTACCAAGGTCATGAAAAACTATCATTTTACATAAAGCGTCTTGAATATTCTCAAAAGGTAGAATCCTTGCTAAATTAGACTCAAAGACAGGATAAATAATATCAAATTGTTCTTTAACTCTTTTAATATGTTTTATATATTCCTCGTCAGGACTAGATAATAAAGGATTCATCATTCTTAACTCCTATTTCTGAGTCGTAATTACTGCTTTCAAGAATGTAGGTTTTAAAAGGAACAATTGCTACTTCTTTTTCTCTCTTTTCACTTTTTTCTTTACTCCAATCCCATTCTAATAAAGGAATTCCTTTCTTGATAAGCCCCCAAGCTGTTTTTATGTCAACAGTAATAGAATTCTCTTTGTATTCCGTTTTCATAACAGCGTCTCGTATTATTTCTTCTTTTTTCTTTCCCTCACCTTTAGCGAAGTCAACCATAAACAAATTAACCGACTTGCCCTCTCTCACCTGTATATTCTGTGGTCTTGTATCTGCGTATAAAACTGACTCATAAAGGTCAATTAAAGAATCTCTTGCCGCATAATCATCTGCCTTATAGTCAAGTATGTCAACAAATTTGGAAACTTCCGAGAAATCTTTTATGTTGAAACTCTTATTTTTTTCCAGCCACCCAATAGTTTTTTCTAAGTGATTCTTTTCGTAGGGTAAATGTCCTTTTCCATCTTCTACAGGGAAAATTATTATTTCTCCTTTTTCATTTTTGTATCTCGCACACCTTCCTGCCCTTTGCACAAGTGAATCAGCAGGAGCAAGTTCTGTAAGCAACAAATCTGCTGAAAAATCCATCCCAACCTCTAATACCTGAGTTGATACAATAACCCCTCTTTTCTTATTTTTCAGAAGTTTTATAGCACAATTTTCATGTTCTTTTTTATCTTTCACTGTAAATCTTGAATGAAGGAGGATTATTTCATCATTGCCAAAATCAAGTTGTCTCTTTAGCTCCTTATAAACTTCTTGGGCACGTTTTACCTGATTTAGAACAATGAGTGTTTTTTTATTTCCAATTTTATCTAAAAGAGCATTAGATATGTTTACTTCATTGTCTTTGTAAATAGGCTCCTTTTCAATAGAAATATCCAGTTGATTATCTAAATTAAAACCAGCAGAGACAACTTTTTGACTTTCTTCAGGCTTTATGTTTTCAAATAAACTTTTCTCCAAAGATTCAGGCATAGTAGCTGTCATCACCACGAAAGGAATATTTGCATTATGCAATATTTCAAACATTGCTCGCATTATAGAAAAAGTAAATCCATCTCTATACATATGTGCCTCATCAAACACTATAAGTGATGAAGCTATAGCTCCTGCTGGAATATCAAGATGATGTCCAACTTGATTACTTGCTCTTGCATATCCATATATAAATTGATCCAGCGTTGTTACTACTATGTCATCAATGAAAAACGGTGCGTTAGGAGACTCTCCATGCTGGATTCCCACTGATATATTTTTTGAGACCTTTTGTGCATATCCTGTTATCCGAGCGGCGATAGAGTTAACCAAAACTCTCATAGGGAGTACATAAATAAGCCGAGGAGCAATTGAAAACTTATTCTCTATAAATTGGGATAAAAAGGGAGATACAACTGCCTCAGTTTTCCCGGAACCTGTGGGAGCTTTTAAGAGGATAGGATATTTCCCCTTTTCAATTGTCTTCCAAACCTGAATTTGATGAGTATAAGGAACAGAAATGTCAAAATAATTCTTATAAAAATTGCTGATGCTCACTACTTCACTATAAACAAATCTGCACAATTCGTCAATTAAAATCCTACTTACCTGCCACTTCTATCATGCCAAAACCCTGCGGGTTTCTGCCGCCTAAACCCGCATCCAGTGCAAATTGTAAAACACTCTTTCCAGTT
>JAGHCO010000228.1 GCA_021160405.1 Candidatus Aerophobota bacterium | reverse complement strand
TGAAATTCCCCGTCCTTCTCTTAGATCACTTCCTAAACGTCGTGTCATACCCAATGGAATGGCTGAAAAAGTATCTCAATCTTCACATACTCTCAAAAGGTGGTAAATATGTCTATGCTCAGTACCCCTCCCTTGACAATACACCTTAGTTACATGTTGCGAAATGACTGTTTACGTAGTTGTCCACAATTCGGGTCATGCTTTTAATAAGGGAGTTTACATCCTTTTTTAGCTCTCCAAATCGTATTCCCTTGTCGAATTCGTAGTGTGCAACTCCCAGCGGCGTCTTTTTGATCTTCCATTCTTTTGGAGGATTATTTTTAATATAGTCGAAAAACTCATCTCGTGCCTGTTGGTATTTGTCTACAAAATTTCCTCCAACTTCTTTTAGTTCTTTTTGGGTCATGTAAGGGTTTGTTTCATAGTGGAGATACAGCGATAAAGAATCATCCTTTGTATCCCATTGGAACTCAAAGTGTATGTTGTAGCAGCATGCTCCGTCCTTTTCCTGCGGGTATTCTTTACTTATCCAGCTTTCTTTATACCACGAGCAAAGAGGTATATAGCCGCTCCCGGGATTGGCTGTTATACCACACTCTTTTTGGAACTGGCTGGCTAACCCCTTGTCTAAAAGACTATCTGTCAGTATTATAAATGTCCTGTATGTGCTTACCAGTCTATCTGTCTTTTTTAAGTAATCTATGACGATTTCATCTTCTTCAGGAGATGGCCAGCTGTAATACTCTTCTAACCTTCCTTTTAGTTCTTTCAGGAGGATGTCCAATCTTGACTGTCCAAGATTTTCGGGAATACACTTCAAAATATCCGAGTACGATATTGCCTTGAAGTCTTTGGAGTAGGGTTTTGTGCCGTCGAGAGTGAGGAAGAAGTAATTCACTTCTGGTATTGTATCGAGTTTAAGATATTCCTTTAGATTGCTCTTAAATTCATCACTGGCATACCTTTCCGTCTGCATCCATCCCTCCCCCGAGTATATTTTATTCTCTATTAATAGCACTTTGGGTCCGCTCCTATTTAGTAAAACTAAATCTGGAACATCCTTTTTTCTTCCGCTTTCAGATTTTATTGCAACCGATGGCCTGACGAAGACCTCCCAGTTGCCGGGAACTTCCTCACCCAGCATTTTTAACATCTTTTCCCTGAACTCTGTGGAGTGCTCAAAGGCATAAGCGATGAGGTCAGTGTAGCTGTCTTCCCTTGAGCCGATTCCTAATATGTCAAAAATGTCCATATCTTTAACCTCCTTTAATTGAAATTACTTTTGGTCCTTTGCTGTGCGTGGGTTGGTGGATAGTGCAAGATAACCGCTGTAAAGTGCAGGACCACACCTGAGGGTATTATACTATAACCCATTCGGTTTTTGAGGGCACTTTGGTATGCAGATATTTATCGGTAATATCAACTTTTGTGTCACCCCCTCTTTTATCATTTTCTCTCTCTCACTCTCTAAACACCTCTCAATCATAATCTCCTCAATCATATTCTTGAATTCTTTTAGCAGTTGTGTAATAATTAAATTGTTCATATGTTCAAGGGGCTGACACAGTTAATTGTGCACTACCAAACAAAATGCAAGTTGGAGTATGTGATATATACTGTGATACCTGTGGATTAAAAACGAAAGGTATCTGCTGAGGTTGCATAGCTGGAGATAGCCCAGAGGCAGATAAAAAAGTTGAATTCTTGAAGAGCATAAATGCTCTATATCCGGTGCTTGACTGTGCCGTGAAGAAGAAAATAGCATTTTGCTCAAGAGACTGCAAGGAGTTCCCTTGTACAGCAAAGCATATCTTGGAATGTACAAAAGCAGGATGCGACGAAAATAATTTATGAAAGGTTTTGAATATGGATAAATCACAAATCCAAAAAAGGACAAAGAAACTGCTTGAAAAAGCAGATAAACCAAAGGAATTTACAAGAGGGTTACAGAAGCTCCTAAAATCCTATGTGGATAGGGAAGCGACAAAAAACTATCAAAGGATTATTCCAGGTACTGGAAAATTTTATGGAGTTCCACTTCCCATTTTGAGAGTAGTGGCTGCCGAGATAGGAAAATTCATCAAGAAAGAACCAAGCAAAGCAAAATTTTTATTAGAAACTATCTGGAATGAAGGTTCTTTTGAAGCGAGACAGATAGCAGGGAAATGCTTAGAGAGGTTTGGTCCAAAGAATCCAAAAATTTGTTTAGATTTTGTCTCTTCAGTATTACCCGATCTTGATAACTGGGCTGTTTGTGATAATCTTGCTATGTGCGGAGTAGAACCAATAGTTTATTCCAACCCGGAACTCGTTTTACCTCTCTCTGAAAAATGGGGTAAGAGCGAGAACAAATGGATCAGGCGTTTTGGAGTGGTAAGTTTACGAGGATACAAGAGAATCCCAGTAACAGATAAAGTTTTCGAGATTCTTGATCTGGTCATGGAAGATAAAGACAAAGATATAAAAAAGGCAGTATCGTGGATTTTGAGGGAAATAACAAAGAAGAATCCAGATGGGGTGGCAGAGTTTTTAACACGATGGGCAGAGGCAAAGCCAGATAAGAATGCAAGATGGATCATAAAGGATGGGATGAAAAAGCTGCCAAAAGAAATGCAGACTGAAATCTTAACTCTTTTAGGTTGAGAATATGACAAAATTCATCGAAATTGAAGCGAAGAGTATTTTACAGAAGTATAAGTTTAGAGATGATTGGTTCTGGAATCGTTACGGGGTTAATCCTTATCGTGGCTGTCAGTTTGCATGCAACTATTGCGATGCGATAACAGAAAAATATCTTGTGCATAAAGAGTACAAGAATTTTTCAAGGACAATCTATGTGAAGAAGAATGCTCCCGAAGTCTTAGAAAAAGAGGTTAAGAGGCGGAATCCGGATGTTGTCGCTATGTCTGGTGCTACTGACCCCTATCAGCCTGCTGAGAAGAAATATGAGTTAACAAGGAAAATGTTAGAGATTTTAGCGGATCACGAGTTTCCTGTTCATATTATCACAAAGAGCGATTTAGTTTTAAGAGACATTGATTTACTGCGAAAAATGGCGAGACAGACGTGGTGCTCGGTTTCTTTAACAATTATAACCCTCAATAAGGAGTTGTTGTCCTACCTGGAACCGTTTACACCTTCGCCGGAAAGGAGGTTAGATGCGGTTGATAAGTTAAATAAGGAAGGAATACAGGCAGGTGTTGACTTTACACCAATTGTACCATATCTTTTGGATGGTCCAGAAAATATTGAAGAAGTGATCAAAAGGGCATCTGAATGTGCACAATATATTCTAATCGGTGCAGCAATGACTCTGAGAAGTAATCAACGCATAAGATTCTTTGAATTATTAAGAATAAATTTTCCTGAACTTGTGGAAAAATATAAGAATTTATATGGAGAGAAAGAGAATCCTCCACAAGATTATATTGTGAGGCTAAATGGTCTTGCATTTGAGTTTTGCAAGAAGTACGGGATAAAGAATTATATTGAGCCGCCGAGCTTTGAAAGACCTTTCAAAGAGAATTTTGATGTAGCAAATCATTTATTGCTGATAGCATTTTTCAAAGAATTCAAATCAGCAAATCCTTATTCCGCATGGGCTTATCATAAGGCATCTCAAAGTATAGAAAACTTAGATGAGAGCATAAAGGAAATTTATAAAAAGGGAGAATTAAAAAAGATTCAAGGAGTAGGGAAGAGTATCGTTAAGATTATTGAAGATTATTTAACAAATGGGAGCAGTGAAAGATTGGATAAGGAGATTAAGACATGGTAAATACAGATATAAATCTTGGCGGGGGTTCGGAACTC
>JAGHCO010000061.1 GCA_021160405.1 Candidatus Aerophobota bacterium | reverse complement strand
GACTCGTAAAAATATTGGAAGAAGGAGAAGGAATTAAAAAAGAAGGAGGTTCTTTTACCGCTACCTGGGATTGTCATAGTAAATCAGGTGAAGAAATAGGCAGGGGTATCTACCTTTACCTTATCTATGACGGAAATTCTCAGAGAAGAATAGGTAAAATTGCTGTTCTTGATTAAGAGATTAGATAACAATATAAATTAAGTATCCGGCCAGAGTGAAGAAAAAGAAGGCGGTTAATATTTTTATCAGAGGAACATTTTTCTCCAGGATTTGCACCAATCTGGGTACAGATGTCCCCCAGTAAGTAAATCCAAATACAATCACCAGAGGAATAATAAACATAAGATTATAAAATAGAAGATAGCTAAGAGCACTGCTTCTCAGAGCAGGAATCTCGCTAATAAACACGATGGTAGGAAGGTAAATCTGTCCTGTACAGGGAAACTCAAAAAGCGATATTATAAATCCTGCGGCGAAGGCAATTAAGAGATGAGTTCTGAGTTTAGCATTTTCTCCCATAAACTGACGAGTCACTTTATGAATTTTCTTCTTCAAAACTTCGGGCAACTGAAGCTTAATCTCTTTCCAATTACCCTCTTTTGCTTTAAAATAATCACCTAAATTCAAGAAACCAAGTATTAAGGCGAAGAACGCTGTCATAAGGTAAATTATCATTGAAATTAAAGGGAAAACTACCAGCGCTTGAATAAAGCGAAGTAATCCCACACCTACGAGAAAATAAGCAAAGAACACAGCCAGGGTGTAAATTAAACCTACAGCCAGTATCATCTTGCCTCTCTGTCTAATAAGAACTAACCAGGAGACAAAAAATATAATTACGGCAAAGGCACAAGGATTAATACCGTCTATCAGACCGGCTACCATAACCGAGAGAAATCTCCAGGAGCGAAATTCATTAACCAAGGTCTCTTGAGCCCCAGAAAGTCCTCTTTCTACTTTGCCAAGAGGAATAGTTTCCCTTTCGCTGTATTTTGAAAGGAGCATTTCTAAATTAACATCATTAACCTTATCCTCTAAAAGATAATCTTCCCCTACGAAAATTACGGGACTTACCAACCACTTCTTTCTCGGAACCCCGTATTTTATACACAAATTAACTTCTAACTCCTTACTTTCTTTAAGAGAAAGATCGTATTCCTTAATTTGCAAATAAGAATACTTTAGCTTTAAATGGTTCAAGAGATAGCGCACTCGCTGGCACTCTTTACATCCCGGCTGGGAAAAATAAATCAAATGAATAACTTTATTACTGGCTGGGCTAATTTCTTTGACTTCAGTAAGCGTTCCCTCCGGAAGCGGAGGCCAATCGCATCCTCCCTTGGAAATACACTGGCCAACTATACTATCTAAATTTTCTTCTATTTCCTCTCCACTACCCAGAACAAAACTATCAATGAAGATAGCAGGAATTTCATTGCTTGTATCCCCATACTCTCTTTCCATTTCCCTCAGGAGCTCATAGTTTTTGGGCTCACCTATCTCAAAATACTTCACCTCAATTATTGGTCCATATTTTTTCTTTAGCTCTGGCAAGAACTCATTAATTATAGACTGACAATGCGAGCAATCCTCTGCATAGAACATAAACATTCTTACCTTACCCTCTGACAAGGCGAAGATATTAGAACTTCTTCCTCCATCTATACCTAAAACTACTATTATTAAAAAAAGAAATAATAATATAAGTTTATCAAGGGAAATTATTAACCTTCTCACTCTTACCTCTCTTCGATTATTCCTTCCAGAGGAATGGCAATAGTAATATAAAGATATTCTTTTACCTGCTCAGTTTTTTTTCGAGGAATGAGCTCAATGCTAACCTTTGCTTCTTCACCGGCTCCAATCTCTACTGACGAAGGATTAGCCATTATCCATTTTGAAGAACCGTCAAGTTTTACTATCTTAATTTTCTTATTTCCCCAGTTTTTTAACTTAATTATTGCTCTATATTTTTCCCCCTGCTTGATAGTTCCTGAATCTAAAAAAATGGGAGAAATAGTAAGCTCCTGTTTGGGCTCTATTATATATCCAGTAATAGGAAAAATTATTGTTTTTCGAGCAGTATCATTAGAATAGATATAGACGAATTCTCTTATCATCCCTTTCTGCCCACTGGAATTGTAAGAAATTTCAATCTTTCCCTCATCTCCCGGGAGAATATTATCAGGAGAGATAAGTTTAGCCGTAGTGCGAGAAGAAGTTTTTATCTGATTTATCACCAGCTCTCTTTCCCCTGTGTTTTTCACTTTCAGGATATGAGTAGGTTTTTCTCCTTGAATAATTAACCCAAAATCCCAGTTGTTTTCCTCTAATTTTATGGTAGGTTTTGGGGGGACATTAATATTTACTTTTATGGTAAGTCTTTTTTGGGGTTCATCAGGATCATTCGACTCTACATAAATATATTTAGTAACTTTTCCCTTGTATCCTGAAGAATTAAAGTGAACTTTAATTTGGCTGCTTTTACCCGGGGCAATCTCTCGCGAAGAAATCAGGGCAGCCGTACACCCACAAGAAGTTCGAACATTACTAATCACAAGTTTTGTCTCTCCCGTGTTTTTTATCTTAAATATATGAGTTACTACATCACCTTGATTGATAGTTCCAAAATCCCATATCTCTTCAGAAAACTCTATGTCCGGTGGTAAGATTTCTTTTCCTCTAACAACCCCGATAGCGATGCCTTCATAGACAACCAAAACTACTATAATTACTAACCAACTTATTCTTCTCATTTGTATAATTCCCCCTTTTTTCTATTTTACATTTTTCCTCGTCCCTTTTTCCAAAGATAAAAAGCAAAAAAATGAATCCACAAATTTATACTCTTAAATTATCCAGGGAGAAGTTACAAATACCATACCGGGACAAACTTCACCAAAGAAGAACCAACCTTCAATTCTCCCCAAAAATTTTTAGTAAAAACCAATGCTCTT
>JAGHCO010000145.1 GCA_021160405.1 Candidatus Aerophobota bacterium | reverse complement strand
TACGCTCTGCTATATCAGAGCTTCATCTTTCAGCAAGAGCCTACCATCGTATTTTAAAAATAGCAAGAACCATAGCAGATCTTGAAGGAGTGGAGAAAATCCAACCTCCCCATATATCTGAAGCTCTACAGTACCGCTACCTCGATAGGGACCTCTGGAGAAGGTAAGGCTTTTTATGATGCTCTGGACTTTGACCTTTGGAAATCAATCTTCTCTTCGTCGCTGAAATTACACAAGAAGGCTTATCCGAATTTTCATTCCCTAATCTATAAAAAGAGCTCTAAGGGACTAAAAAATTAAGAAAACAACTGGAAGAAAGGTTTATCCTGTATATGGTATATGAAGACGTTCAAACGCAAATCAGTGCACTTTTAAAATTTAATTGACACCTGTGATTTTAGCTCTTGACAATGTCCCACATTTAGATTAACATTAAAATAAACTATGAAGTTAAACAAAGGAGATTTAAAAATGGGTACAAAGAAAAGGACCCATGTTGTAGTACCTGAAGAATTGGTAAAGGAGATAGACAGAATTTCAGGAAAAAGAAAGCGCAGCCAATTTATAACCCAAGCTGTAAGAAAGGAGATAAGACGTTTAAAGTTTCTTCAAGCAGTAAAGGAAACAGCTGGAGCCTGGAAAGATGAAGATCATCCTGAACTTAAAGGAGGAATAGATAAGTGGGTAAGGGGTTTACGAGAAAAAGATGAAAAAAGGCTAAAAGAGATAATATAATGGCGAGATACCTACTTGATACTACAACAATAATTGATCACCTACGGGGTAATAAAAAGGTAAACTCGCTTTTAGAGGAAATTGGTCAGCGAGGAGATATTGCTGGTTGCTGTTGTATTAATATTGCTGAGGTTTACTCTGGTATGAGAGAAAAAGATAAAGAGAAAACAGATAGATTTATCGAGAGCCTTTATTATTTTGAAGTGACCAGAGAAATTGCCAAATTAGCCGGAGAGCTAAGACGAAAATATACTAAAAAAGGCAAAACATTAGCTACTACCGATGTTATAATTGCTGCTACAGCTATAACTTATGGTTTAACACTTATTACTAAAAATATTAAACATTATCCCTTTCCTGAGTTAAAAATTGAGGAATATTGAAGAGGTAAAAAAGAAATTAGAAGAGCTCAGACCAACATTAAAAGACCAATTCAAAGTAAAAAGTATTGGTATTTTTGGTTCCTATGTGAGAGGTGAAGAAAGAAAGGGGAGCGATCTTGATATTTTGGTTGATTTTGAAGAAGAAGCTGAATTAAGTCTTTTAGATTTTATTAGACTGGAAAATTATCTAAGTGAAAGATCGGGAGTGAAAGTGGATTTGGTAGAAAGAGAAGCTCTAAAACCAGGAATAGGCAAGCATATCTTGGGAGAATTAATAGAAATATAAACATGACCAAAGAATTTTTAGATTACCTTGAAGATATAATCGAGGCGATGGATGATGCAGTAAAATTTACCCAGAATATGGAATACCAACCGGTTTTTCCTTGGTTAAAAATATGTCAGGGTAAGGATTTTATTAACAAATTAATTTTTGACAAATACGTCAAAATAAACAAGAATTACCACTGAACAAGCGCAACTATAAATAGTATGGTGGTATAGGTTACTTCCAGAAAAATGAGAAAAAACCCATTTTGCACTGCGAGCAGGTTGTAGGGTTAAATTATTCAAGAGAAATTAACAATTTTTATTTCTTTTCTCTTTTATGCTAAAATGAAGAAATGCGACAAGAAAACAAAGATAGATTGGTATTGATGCGGAAAAAGTTAGGGCTGTGGTAGATGAGGTATGCATAGGAATCTTGAAGTAACTTATAAAGAGTTATGTTATGGGTTATATAAAACCTACTTTAGATGAATTTCTCAAAACCCTTTTAGATTTGGCATGAAAGTAACTGTTGGAGAACGAGAGAAATATCCTGATTTTGGAATATTTACAAAAGACGAGAAAAAACCCATTGCCTTTGTAGAGGTTAATTTTTATTCTTCTTCTGGCTCAAAACCAGAGGAGACATTAAAAGGTTCTTATCCTGATTTGCAACACAATCTAAAAGACCAGGGGGTTGAATTGATAGTAATAACTGACGGGATGGGATGGAGAAAAATGAAAAATGGATTAAAGGTAGCTTTAGAAAGATTAAATTATTTAATGAACCTTTCTCTTGCTAAAGATGGCAAACTCAAAGAAGCTCTTTTAGAGATTTTAGAGGCAAATAATGCCTAAATTGTGTAAAAAACTATTAAGGAAATATAATGTTTAATCAAAAAATGAGTTTTAAAAATGAAAAAGAGCTCCAGGAAAAAATTTTGAAAGAGAAAACAAGGAGAGTTCCCGACCAAGAAATTGGTCGAAAATACGGGGTTACCTTCAGGTATATTGAGAAGCTCATTACCAAGACTCAAGGAGTCAATGTTAGTGTTTTAAAGTCGTCAAAAAAGTAAAAACACTTTACCCTAAAGATTTTAAAGAAGAACAAACTATGGTTTGGAGTTTTAAGCAAAGAGGAAGCTGGGCAACTCATAGCGGTGAATATAGAGGAAATTATTGTTTAAACTGATAGATGTCTATTTAGCTG
>JAGHCO010000219.1 GCA_021160405.1 Candidatus Aerophobota bacterium | reverse complement strand
CTGTTAACTCTTCTTCTCTGCCTGATTTCTCTATTAACTCATCTAAATCTTTAGTAGCTAAAGTAGCATAGTAATCATCAATGGTTTGCTCAATTTCAGTAGAAGTAGCTACAATAATCTGGATGTTATAACCTGTTCTTGCTTTTAAGTTATCGATGAGCAAAACATTTAAAGGGTCAGAGGTAACAATAGTTAGATTTTCCCCAGATTTAGCCAGAGGAATTATTTTTTCCTTTTTAATTATTTTTATAGGGAGAATTTTCATTATTTCCGGATCCAGTTTGTAATTCCTCAATTTTATATGGGGAATTCCCAACTGTTTAGAAAAGCCTATCACCAACTGCTCCTCACTAATTATTCCCAATTTAACTAAAATATCAGCAAGTTTCCCTCCCTCTTTTCTTTGATACTCTTTAGCTCTTTTAAGATCCTTTTCGCTTACAAAACCTTCTTTAAGCAAAACATCTCCCAGGCTCATTCTCCCTACTTTAGCCATTTTAATATCCTACTTTTTCTTATTTGTTTTATTAATACCACATAATAGCTCTTTGTCAAATCTACAGGAATAGAGTCAAACCTAAACAATATACAAGAAAAAAAGAGTTGATGAAATAATGGAAATGATAAAAAGGAATTAAGCATAAAGTGTATTGTTTAGGTTTGACCTATAATTTGACTCTAAGTAAAATCCGTGCTAACTTTAAATATTGGCCACTGATTTACGCAGATAAATAAAAAATGCTATCAAAAGATTTTTACTATTACTTACCAAAAGAGCTTATTGCTCAGCATCCCTCCCCTGTTCGAGATAAATGTCGACTTTTGATACTTTCCAAAAAGGGAGGAATAGAGCACAGAAAATTTTATGAAATAGGAGAATATTTAAGGGAAGGGGATGTGATAGTGCTTAACAATACCAGGGTAATTCCAGCTCGATTAAAAGGGAGAAAGAAAACTACGGGAGGAAAAGCTGAAATTTTTCTTTTGCAAAAAAAAGAGGATGGCACATGGGAATGCTTATTAAAGCCATCTCGAAGGTTAAAAGAAGGAACAGTTATTAATTTTCCAGGAACTTATCTTACCGCTAAGGTGGTAAAGAAAGAAAGAGGAAGCAAAGGGATAGTTGAGTTCAGTTCTTCCCATTTAGAAGAAGAGATCCTTAAAGTTGGGCAAACCCCTCTTCCTCCTTATATTAAAAGACCCTCTGGCCCCACAGATATAGATAGAGAAAGATACCAAACTATCTATGCTAAACAGAAAGGAGCTATAGCAGCACCCACAGCAGGGCTTCATTTTACCCATCAACTAATGCAAAAGCTTAAAAGTATGGGGGTAAAATTTGCTGAGATTACCCTTCATACTGGCTGGGCCAGTTTTAAACCTCTCTTAAACCCTATAGTAGAGAAAAATAGAATACCTCCTGAGTACTTTAACATCTCTCCTTCGACAGCTAAAATTATCAATGAAACTAAAAGGAGAGGGGGGAAACTAATAGCTGTAGGTACCACTACTGTCAGGGCGCTGGAATCCCAAGCTCAGTCCTCAGAATTACTCCTACCAGGAGAGGGATGGACCAATCTTTTTATCTACCCAGGTTACAATTTTAAGTTAATTGATGCTCTAATAACTAATTTCCATATACCAGGCTCTTCTCTCATTCTTTTAGTAAGCGCCTTTGTGGGTAGAGAAAAATTAATGGCTGCCTATAGGGAAGCAATTAAAAAAGGCTATCGTTTTTTATCCTTTGGTGATGCTATGTTAATTATAGAATAGTTTTAAGAGGTATTACTATTATTCCTTCCTCATCTCCAATTTCCTGAAATTTTCCTTTTTCCTTGCAGTAAGCTGTATAAGCACACAAAAGTGCATCAAGAATATGAGAACTGAAAACTAATTTCTGAGGGGAAGGAATCCCCAAGATCCAAGAAGAGAGACTTTCCTGAAGACTTTCTCTCCATTTTAAAGTTGGTTTTTTACCCTCGGGTTTTATACCTAAAACCTTTTGAGTAGCTCGGGGATAAACCTCAATGAAAGAATAGTTTTTCTCCTTTAGTTCTTGCGCCAACTTTACTCCTCTAAAAGTTAAAGACCCTAAAAGGGCGGGAGGAAAACAAGAGATACCAAGTTCTCTTAATTGCCTGTCACAGAATCGGCTGGAGTAACATCCTCCTTTGCCCTGAGGAAGAGAAAGGGGAGCATCTATTCCAATCAACTGAGGAGAAAGATCATCTATTTTCCTCCTAATTTGCTCATCGCTAAAAAGCTCACCCGGATTAATAAACATCCTTCTATTTTTATCTAGAGCTGCCCATCCTGTAGGTCTCTTAGGGCTTCCCGCAAGATCTAACCCAAGAAAGATAGATTCTCTCCTCTCTGCCAATTTAATCCTTCTTCAAGGATTCAGTCACTAACTTGAATTCCTTTAGCTTCATAAGATAAGATAGCCCTCCAAATATACCCACTCCAGCAGCCACTATCACCCCAACTCGAAGAATTTGATTAATTAGGGAATTCAACTTCAAAAAATTACTAAAGGTAAAAGATAAAATATAAATTCCTGCCCCCATTCCAGCAGTAGCAGCCAAAATTTTACCTAAGGAGTAAAGAATCTCCCTGCCCCTCACATCTCCCAATTTTTCTCTTAAAAGGAAAAAAAGAACACTCATATTGGCAAGCATTGATAGAGAAGTTGCTAAAGCTAATCCTTTGTGCTTCAAGGGACCTATCAAAAGAAAATTTAACAAAATATTAAGGCAAACAGTAAAAATAGATGTCTTTAAAGGTATAAGGACATCCTGGAGAGAGTAAAAGGCTCTTGTGAGTATCATAACCGCTCCCATAGCAAACAAACCCGGGCAATAGTAAAAAAGAGACTGCGTTGTTATTAATGTATCTCGAAGAATAAAGGCTCCATGCTCAAAAAGTAAAGAGATAATGTCTTTTCCAATTAAAATTAATCCTAAAGAAGAGGGGATTAATAGAAAAAAAACCATTCTTATTCCCAAAGAGACTGTATTTTTTAGTTCTTTCTTTTTTCCTTTGGCTGCAAGAAAAGACAAGCGAGGAAAAATAGCTGTAGAGATAGCTATAGAAAAAATACCCAGGGGAAATTGAATTAACCTCATAGCATATTGAAGGCCAGATACGCTTCCCGGGGTAAGGATAGAGGCAAATATAATGGTAATAACTGTATTTATCTGTAAAGTTATTCCTCCCAGAATAGCAGGTAAAATTAGCTTTCCTATCTTTTTCACCCCCTCATCCTTGAAGGAAATAATAAAATGATATCTAAATCCCTTCTTAATTAAATAAGGAACCTGAACCATAAGCTGTAACCCTCCTCCTATTACTACTCCTAAAGCTAAACTGTATATCCCCCATCTTTTAGCGAAAAGAAAAGCACAGATAATTATTGCTACATTAAAGAAAAGAGGAGCAACTGCAGGGGAGGCAAAATGTCCTCTGCAATTGAGCACAGCCATTACCAGAGCGGCTATACTTATGAAAAATAAAAAGGGCCACATAAACTGAGTTAACAGGATAGCTAAGTGCATCTGAAAAGGGTTATTCCGAAAACCAACTCCAATCCAAGGAACATAACAGGGAGCAAGTAAAATCCCCAGTCCCACCACTCCAATTAAAAACAGAAATAAGATATTTAAAATGTTATTGGCTAACTTCCAAGCCTCCTCTTCGCCTTTATTGGACAACCATTCACTAAAAACAGGTATAAAAGCTGTAGTAAGAGCTCCTTCTGCTAAAAGCCCCCGAAAGAGATTAGGCAAAGTAAAGGCAGCCCAGAAAGCATCAGTAGCTATAGAATAACCAAAAAGATAAGCAATTACCTGAAGTCTTATCAGTCCTGTAATTCGAGAAAACAAAGTCCCCAGGCCTACTATCCCAGCTGCTTTTACTACCCCTTTTTTCTTCATTTTTACTTGCAAAATTTTAAAAATATGGTAAATTATTCATAAACTTATCTTAAGGAGAAAAAAATGCCTATAACAAAATCAGCTAAGAAAAGGATGAGACAAAGCCTAATAAGAAAAAAACGTAACCGAAGAATGAAAAACACAGTAAAGAATAGTATAAAAAAATTTTTACAACTTGTAAATGAGGAAAAAGGAGAAGAAGCAAAGAAAATGCTTCCCCAAGTTATTAAACTTATTGATATTACCTCTTCCAAGGGGGTGTGGCACAAAAATAAAGCTGCTCGGGAAAAATCAAAATTAATGAAAAAATATCAGCGTTTATCCGTGGCTAAATAACTAAAATGGAAGGAAAAAACATTCGTAACTTTTCTATAATTGCTCATATAGACCATGGGAAATCAACCCTTGCTGATCGTTTACTGGAATATACTTATACTTTATCTTCGCGAGAATTAAAAGAACAAACTCTGGATACTATGGACCTGGAAAGAGAAAGAGGAATCAGTATTAAAGCTCATACTATCAGGCTTACCTACTGGTATAAAAGGAAAGATCGATTTTTACTTAATCTTATTGATACACCTGGTCATGTAGACTTTAGTTATGAGGTTTCCAGAGCCCTTGCTGCTTGTGAAGGAACTCTTCTATTAGTAGATGCTGTGCAAGGAGTAGAAGCTCAGACCATAGCTAACCTATATTTAGCTCAGAAGAGAAAATTAGTTATAATTCCTGTGATTAACAAAATTGATCTTCCTTTAGCTAATCCAGAAAGAGTAAAAGACCAACTTAAAAAACTGGGATTGTCTAGCTCCTCTCAGGCTATTTTAACGAGTGCTAAAGAGGGAGAAGGTGTAAGGGAAGTTCTGGAAGCTATAGTTAAAAAAATTCCTCCTCCTATCTATCATCCTAATACTTCACTCAAAGCTCTAATTTTTGATTCTCTATTTGATGTGCACAGAGGAGTAGTAGGGTACATCCGAGTTATAGAGGGCATCATAAAACCTGGAATGAAAATTCAGGTAATGTCATCGGGAAAACAATTTAAGGTAGAAGAAGTAGGTATATTAAAATTAAAGAGAGTACCTATGGAGAAATTGGAATCCGGGGAAGTAGGCTACTTTATTGCCAATGTGAAAAACATATCCGATTTAACAGTAGGCGATACAATAACCCAAGCTGATAATCCTACCTCTTCCCCCTTCCCTGGGTATAAAAAACCAAAGCCTATGGTTCTGTGTGGAATTTATCCTGGGGAAGGAGAAAAATTTGAAAATCTTAAAATGGCTTTGGGGAAATTAAAATTAAGTGATCCTGCTTTAAGTTTTCAACCAGAAACCTCTCCAACATTAGGACCAGGATTTCGCTGTGGATTTTTAGGATTGTTACATAAAGAGATAGTCCAGGAGAGATTGGAAAGAGAATTTGACCTAAAGCTAATTACCACCGCTCCCAATGTCGTATATCGTTTGCTTAAATCTAACGGAAAAATAATACAGGTAAACAATCCCAGTAAATTCCCTTCCCGAGGAAAAATTGAAATGGTAGAAGAACCTTACATTAAAGCAAGCATCATAACTACTCAACAATACTTGGGAAACATATTTGAACTATTGGAAAAAAGAAGGGGGAAATTTTTAGACATGCGATGGCTGGATACATCACGAGTTCTCCTTCTGTATAAGATACCTTTCTCAGAGATAGCTATGAAATTTTACGATGAACTAAAATCAGTAAGTCAGGGATACGCTTCCTTTGATTACAAGCACATAGGATATAAAGAGACAAAATTGGTAAAGCTTGAAGTTTTAGTAAATGGAAAAATCTTGGATGCTCTTTCTTTAATTACTCATAAAGAAAAAGCTTATCCTAAAGCTAAAATCTTAGCTAAAAGGCTAAAAAAAGTGATTCCTAAACATCAGTTTCCCATACCTATCCAAATTGCCACTGGTGGAAAGATAATAGCCAGGGAAACTATACCTGCCCTCCGGAAGGATGTAACCGCCCCCCTATATGGAGGAGATGTAACCAGGAAGAAGAAACTCCTGGAACGTCAAAAGGAAGGTAAAAAGAGAATGAGAGTGTTTGGGAAAGTATCAATTCCTCAAGAAGCCTTCTTAGCTGTTTTGGAGACAGAGTAACCCAATTTTTATTCTTCTTTTATTACTCCTAAAGGAAAATAGGGAATCATCTTTTCTTCTATCCACTTCAATGCCTCCAAAGGAGATAATCTCCAGGAAGTGGGACAAGGTGAGAGAACTTCTATTAAAGAAAACTTTTCTTTTTCAATTTGAAATAGGAAAGCCTTCTTTATCGCCTTTTTTGCTCTTACTATATTAGCAGGACTATTCACTGCTGTTCTTTCCAGGTAAGATGCTCCAGAAAGAGATGAGAGAAGCTCAGGAATCCTTATAGGATAACCAGCTTCCTTTACTGTTCTGCCAAAAGGAGTAGTAGTAGTTCTTTGACCTAACAGAGTAGTGGGAGCCATCTGACCGCCAGTCATCCCATAAGTAGCGTTGTTAATAAAAATTATTGTGATAGCCTCTGCTCGACTGGCAGCATGGACAATCTCTGCCATTCCTATAGAGGCAAGGTCTCCATCTCCCTGATAGGTAAAAACTACTTTATCCGGATGAACTCTTTTTATTCCGGTAGCTATTGCTGGAGCTCTGCCATGGGAGGCTTCCACCATATCAAAATCAAAATAATCATAGGCTATTACTGAACAGCCTACAGGAGAAATTCCAATTAAATTTTCCCTGATTCCAAGCTCATCAACCACCTCACAGATAAGACGATGAACTATTCCATGACCACATCCCGGACAGTAATGAGTGGGACGATCTCTCATTGATTTAGGTCTAGTAAATTTTAATGTCATTTTTTCCAACCCTTTAAAGCTAAATTAACTAAATCCTCAGCTATTTTTCCACAAGTCTGCTTAGTAGCTTCCTCTTCAGTTTGAATAGGACCAAAAATTGAGTAAATAGTAGCCTCACTTATCTTTTCTCTCCAGAATACATTACCTTTCTCCCTTGAAACTAAGGTAACTAAGGTTTCAATTCTTACCTTGTATTCTTTTTCCCCCGCTGTAATCTCACTTAACGGTTCATTTAAATAGTAAAGAATCTTCCCCTTTAATACTATATCAGCTTTCTCTTCTTTAACTACCCTAAAACGAGTTTTAAGTAAGAAGTTATTGATAACTTCCTGAGTAAGTATCTCCTCTAATCCTTCATGGAAAGTTTTATTAACAAAAATAGGGATAGCAATCTTTGATGTTGGAGAAGGAAGAGGAGATTGTAGGTTATATTGACAACCAGAAAGTAAAAATGTAGCTAACAAACTTATCGGAATTAACCACCAAAAGATCCTCTTCCTTTTCACTTTTCACCTCGTTTATTTCATCAACCATTTACACAACTAATTACCTATTTGTTTTAACCTCTTTTCCTCTTAGCCCTTCGCCTTTAGCCTTTCACGTTACTATTCTTCAATCTGCTAAAAGCATCCAGAAAATTAATGGGCAAGGGGAAAACAATAGTAGAATTTTGTTCAGTAGCTATGTCTGAGAGAGTTTGTAGATACCTAAGTTGAATAGCTTGAGGGTAATGACCAAGAATTTCTGCTGCTTGAGAAAGTTTCTCCGCGGCTTGAAATTCACCCTGGGCATTAATAACTTTAGCTCTTCTCTCCCTTTCTACCTCAGCTTGTCTGGCCATGGCTCTCTTCATAGTATCAGGTATCTCAATTTCCTTTACCTCTACCACACTCACCTTAATTCCCCAAGGATCTGTCTGTTCATCAATGATGCTTTGAAGCCTCTCATTTAGCTTTTCTCTTTTAGATAAAAGATCATCTAACTCTATTTCTCCCACTACTCCTCTTAAAGTAGTTTGAGCTATCTGAAGGGTGGCAAAGCGAAAGTTTTCCACCTCCACCACTGCTTTAGTAGGGTCTATAACTCTAAAATAAATCACCGCATTTACCTTAACTGGAACATTATCTTTAGTAATAACTTCCTGAGGTTGAACATCAAAATTACTTGTCCTTAAGCTTACCTTAACCATTCTATCTACAATAGGAATAAGGAAAAATAAACCCGGTCCCTTAGCTCCAATCAATCTACCCAAGCGAAAGATAACCCCTCTCTCATATTCGCTAACTACTCTCACAGAAGCCATTAAAATTATAATCCCAATAATTATTAAAAAAATCGCTACTCCCATTTTTAAACCTCCTTTCTTTTTACTAATAATGTAGTTTTCTCTATTCTTACTACTTCTACTTTTTCTCCAGCTTCAATCACCTCTCCAGGGAAAAGGCTAATAGCATTCCAAATTTCTCTTCCATGAATCCGGACCCTTCCATCCGGACTAAGCCTGCTCACAACCACCCCTACTTCTCCTATCATACCATCAAGTCCAGTAGTAGGCCTTTTAAACTGAGCTTTAGCTATTACAATAGCAATGAGCACTATTATTACCACTATTGCTCCGAGAAGAATCATCCACCCCATTTTTCACCTTTCCTTTTTTTGACCTGGAGCTCCATCCCTCTTATGTCTACCACTTCCACCTTCTCCCCTTTTTTGACCACCTCCTCAGGGGGCTGGATAAAAGCATTCCATATCTCTCCATGGATTAAAATTTTACCTGTAGGGTTAAGGTCTTTCCTAACAACTCCAACCTCACCAATCATTCCTTCCATTCCCGTAACTGGTCTTTTAATCTGAGCCTTTATAGTATAAGAAACAATAAATACAAAAAGGGCAGTGGTTACAGCTACCCCACTTATAATATATGGCCAGGAAATAGTAATATAAACAGCATTAGGGTTTATGAGCATAAGGGAACCCAAAGTAAGAGATACGATTCCTCCTATAGTTAAAGCTCCATAAGAGGGAACCTTAACTTCCAAAATAAAAAGAATTACTGCTAAGATAATTAAAAGGAGCCCGGCTAAATTAAAGGAAATAATTTGAAGAGAGAAAGAGGATAATATCAAGCATATTGCTCCAGCTATTCCTGGTAGCATTGCCCCAGGATGGAAAAATTCAAGGATAATTCCCCAAATTCCTATCATTAAAAGAACGTAAGCTAAATTAGGATCAGCTAATTTTTGTAAAAATTTATCCTTAAAACTCATTTGATTAAAGTGAATCTTAGCTCCTTTTGTTTGCAAAATAACCGAGCCTTCAGGAAATTCTATCTCTCTCCCATTTAATTTTTCTAAAAGGTCATTTACATCCTCAGCAATTACATCTATTATCTTTAAATTTAAAGCTTCCCCGGCTGTTACTGAGACACTTTCCCTCACAGATCTCTCTGCCCACTTTGCATCTCTTCCTCTCTTCTCAGCAATAGATTTTATATAAGAGGCAGCATCGTTAACTATCTTTTTCTCCGTTGTCTTATCCATTTTTCCCATTAAAGCTACAGGATGAGCAGCTCCAATGTTAGTTCCCGGTGCCATAGCTAAAATATTAGAAGCAAGGGCAATAAAAACTCCTGCAGAGGCTGCTCTTGCTCCCTTGGGAGAAATGTATACAACTACAGGAATCTTACTATTCATAATTAATTTAACTATTTCTCTCATAGAGGAATCCAGCCCTCCAGGGGTATCCAGTTGAATTATTAAACACTCAGCTTCTCTTTCCTTAGCTAAATGAAACATCTTTTTTAAATAATCTACAGAGGCCGGACTTATTGTCCCCTCTAATTTCACTACTTCCACTAAAGGTTGCTCTTTGGCGAAAATAATTCCATTAAAGGAAAGAAAAATAATTACCAGTATAGCTGATGCAATCCTCATCTTTTTTAGTAAATTAAACATTCTCATTTTTTAGCCGCAGATGGACGCTGATATTTTTTATTATCATTGTAAACTTCATAAAACTTTTAAGAATAATATCTGTGATTTCTTTATATTTAAATCTATTTGTACTTATCTGTGTAAATCTATGGCTGATTTTCCATCTCCTTAATTTTATCCCAGATTTTTTCAGCAACTTCTCTTTTAGTCAACTTGGGGAAAGATTTAACCTCTCCTTTTTTATCTATTAAACTAACAACATTGGTATCTACAGCAAAGCCTGCTCCCGGCGAAGATATATTGTTAGCCACTATTAAATCAAGATTTTTTAACTTTAATTTTTTTTTCGCCTCTTTCTCTAAATCTTTGGTCTCAGCACAAAAACCCACTAAGATTTTATCTTGTTTTATCCTACCAAGTTTGGCTAAAATATCAGGAGTTCTCTTTAGCTCCAGAAAAATTTTTTCTCCCTTATCTTTCTTTATTTTACCTCTCTCCTTTTTTAAGGGAGTAAAATCTGCTACGGCTGCAGCCATTATTACTCCATCAACTTCAGGAAATTTCTCAATTACGCAGGATTTCATCTGCTCGGCTGATTCTACCCTGTAAAATTCAACTCCTGAAGGTACATTAAGAAAAGTAGGTCCGCTAATCAAAATAATCTTTGCTCCCCTGAGTTTCCCCTCCTCAGCTAAAGCATAACCCATCTTACCCGTAGAATAGTTACTTAAGAAACGAACCCTATCCAGCCTCTCCCGGGTAGGGCCGGCTGTAATTAAAAAAGTTTTTCCTCGGAAATCCTTCTCAAAACTAAAAATTTTCTCTACATAATCTACGATCTGGGAAGGCTCGCTCATCCTTCCCTCTCCTACTTCTCCTGAGGCAAGTTTTCCTTTCATCGGTCCCACAAATTTAAATCCCAAACTCTTAAGTTTCTTTACATTTTGCTGGAGGATAGGATTTATCCACATCCGATGATTCATAGCCGGGGCAATCAACACAGGAGACTGGCAAGCCAAAACTGTGGTAGTAAGAATATCATCGGCTATTCCACAGGCTATTTTTCCTATTACATTAGCAGTAGCCGGAGCAATTAAAAAAAGATCAGCTAAGGAAGATAAAGATATATGTTTTATTTCCTTATTTTTACTAAAACTATCCAGAACAACTTCCTGAGAAGCTAAGCTCTGAAAAGTTACAGGATGAACAAAATTTGTCGCTGCTCTTGTCATAATGGGATAAACCTTAGCTTTTCTTTTCCTTAGCAATCTAATAACCTCTGCTGATTTATAAGCAGCAATGCTTCCAGTTATTCCCAAAAGGATATTTTTATCTTGTAGATTAGAGTTTTCCATTTTAAATCTTACTTGGCAAATCTTGCGACCTGCACTACTTCTCACTTTCCAAGTTTTATTAAAGAGAAAATATCATAACCTTTTAACTTATCTCTACCCTTTAAATAAGTTAACTCCACTAAAAAACAAACTCCCACTACCACTCCACCTAACTTTTCCACTAATCTGCAGATAGCCTGTGCCGTTCCTCCAGTAGCAATAACATCATCAAAAACTAAGATTTCATCTCCTTTTTTTATAGCATCTGTATGAATCTCTATAGTATCTTCTCCATATTCCAAATTATAGCTAATCCTCTCTACCTTATAGGGAAGCTTCCCTGGTTTTCTAACAGGGATAAACCCTACTCCCAACTCATATGCTAAGGCAGCTCCTAAAATAAAACCCCGAGATTCAACACTAACTAAAGAAGAGACCTTGCTGTTCCTGTAATGCTCAGCTAATAGCAAAATAGCCCTCTTAAATGAAGAAGCATCTTGAAGAAGAGGAGTGATATCTTTAAAAGCAACACCTTTTTTGGGAAAATCAGGTATATTCCTAATCTTTTGTATCAGCCTATCCATAATTTTCTCCTTGCCAGTCTTTTATCTCCAATTGGATTTTTTCCTCCCCCCGGTATTGATTTATTCTGGGAGTGTAAATAATGTTAATCGTACCCTTTTGAGAGGTGAGTTCCTCCTCTTTATTTAATCCAAATCCAATAGCTTCAAATTCTTCTTTCCCCCCGGAAGAAGCTACCCTCAATTTAATTCCCCTTCTAATTTTTTCAAGGGATGATAAGTGCACTCTTTCAGCTAAAAAAAGAGGAAGAGGATTTTCAGAACCATAGGGAGCTAATAGTTCAAGCTCTTCTACTATTTCCTTATTTAACTTATCTAAATTTACCTTAGCATCGATGAAGTAAGATGGAGAAAAATCCTCAGGAGAAAGCATATCATGAGCTAAGCAGTTTAATCTTTTCTTTAATGGTTCAATATTTTTCACCGGAAGAGTCATCCCTGCTGCCAATTTATGTCCTCCAAAACTTTGGAGAAGGTTCTCACATTTCTCTAAAACTTTAAAAATAGGAAAACTCGGTACGCTCCTTGCCGAGCCCCTGGCCAGCTTCCCATCCAGGGAAAAAACAAGGCTGGGACGCAGGTACTTTTCCCTGATATAGGAAGCCACCAGACCAACAACTCCAGGATGCCATCCCTTCTTAGCTACCACAATTACCCAATCTTGCTTGGAAATGGACAAAATCTGGTCTGCCTCTCGACGCATCCTCCTTTCTATTCTCTGACGATAAGTATTCTCTCTGTTTAAGTCCTTAGCTAAACGAAAGGCTTGTTGGTGAGTAGTTGATAAAATAAGGTCCACCCCCTTCTTAGCTAAGCTAAGACGTCCACAGGCATTCAGGCGAGGAGCAAGAATGTACCCAACTTGCCTCTCACTAAGTTTTTTCTTTTCAAGGCCTACCAATTTAATTAAAGCTCTTAAACCCAAAGAAAGGGAAGAGCTATTTAACCTCTCCAGACCTAATTTTACCAAAATTCTATTCTCTCCACGTAGAGGAACAATGTCTCCTATGGTCCCTAAAGCTACCAGATCTAAATAATTATTTAAACAATCCCTGGGTATCCCCATTTTCTGAACTAAAGCTTGGCAGAGCTTAAAAGCTACACCCACTCCAGAGAGCCCTTTAAATGGATAATTACAATCAGGCTGATGTGGATTAAGAACAGGTATCTTCGGAGAAACAGGAGTTTCTGTACGATGATGGTCAGTAATTATTACCTCCATTCCCAGAGTATAAGCATACTCAATCTCCTCCATTGAGGAAATTCCACAGTCACAGGTGATAATGAGATTAATATTTTCCTTAGATGCTTTCCTTATAGCTCCTCTATTTAATCCGTAACCTTCACTTTGCCGATGGGGGATATAAAAATAACCAGAAATTTTTAAGTCTCTTAGGAATTTTAAGAGAAGGCTGGTAGCAGTAATCCCATCTGCATCGTAATCTCCATATACAAGAATTCTTTCTTTCTTATGGATACCTCTAATAATCCTCTCAACTGCTCTATCCATATCCTTCATTAAAAAGGGATCGTGAAGGTCCTGAGAGGAAGGGTGAATAAACTTTTCTATATCTTCCTCAACTATCCCACGATTATGTAAAAGAGCGATGAGCAGAGGAGAAATACCCCACTTCTTAGAAAGAGAAAAACACCTCTCTCTTTCTAATCCTTTCCTAAAGATCCACTTTGGTTTAATATTTTCCATTGATTTATTATAGATAATTTGCTTAAAATAGTCAATTTTGATATCTGCTCCATCCCTTTGAGCAAGTTATTTTTTCTCCTTCACTAACAATCATTCCTTCTACCCCAGATAGCTTGTTTATCAGCTCCACCCCTCTCTTAGATCCTAATACAAAAACTCCGGTAGCCAAAGCATCAGCCGTAGTAGCATCGGAGGCAATAATAGTTACACTCATTGGATTATTTTGAACAGTTAAACCTGTAGCTGGATTAACTATATGAGAGAATCTTTTCCCCTGAATCTTAACATACCTTTGATAATCACCCGAGGTAGCTACTCCCTTATCTTTAACTTTAATTACACCTATAATTTTATTCCTCTTACGAGGATCTTGAATGCCAACTTCCCACTTTCTCTCTTTTGATTTCCTACCAAAAAAGAACTGTTGAATTTTTTCTCTCAGACTCTCATCTTTTAACCCCTCACCTAAACAGTACATATCTCCTCCGGCGTTTACAAGGGCCCGGGTTACTCCTTCTTCTCTAAGAACCTGTATAGCCTTATCTACAGCATAACCTTTAGCTATTCCCCCAAGGGTAATTTGCATTCCCTTTTTACTAAACTTTATCCTGTTGCCATTTATAATAATATTATGGTAGCCTACCAGTGAAACTACATAACTTAGCTCATTTTTAGTAGGCATTTTGTCTTCCTTCCCTGCTTTTTGCCAAAGATTACAAATAGGACCACAGGTAATATCAAAGGCTCCATTAGTAATTTTGGAAAATTCAATTGCTCTTTGGATAACCTCCCTTGTTTCTGGAGAAACTTTCGCTTCCCCCCTCTGGTTTAACAAAGATACTTCACTATCCGGATTAAACCTGCTCATTAAAAGATCTACCCTTTTTATCTCATTAAAAGCCTCCTTAACTGCCTGAGGAGAAGCATCGGCTATGATGGTAACAAATGTACCCATAATTATTTGAGTTCGTTTAATAAACTTAGCTTGGCTGCATCCTGAAACCTGAAGAAAACTTAAAGCTATAAGAAAGGTAAGAATAAATTTTTTATTTTTACTGATTAATTTCATTGTCTTTTCTCATATCTTTTAGAGTAAGAGTTTTACAAAACCTTAGGTTTTATTCCACATATCTGAGAGAATAAATCTCGCAGGTGATCATCTACAGTAAAGTATAGGATTTGCCACTTTTGAGAGGATAAATCCCGACAAACCTTTACTAATTTTCTCCTTCTCTCATAATCGGAAGTAAGAAAAGCATCATCAAGTACAAAAAAACCACCTTCAGGAAGAGCCCCTTTAAGGATACTTAATCTTAAAGAAAAGAGAAGTTGATCTAAAGTCCCGGTGCTTAAGTCTTTTGCTGAATAACTGGTTCCACCCTTATCCTGGATATAAATTGACCCTTCTCTCCACTCCACCTTTTGATATTTCCCTCCGGTAATATAAGAAAAATAAGCACTCACTCCCATTTTTTCATCATTTATAACTTTTAAAAGTTCTTCGTTTAGTTCCTCACTTACTTTAGTTAAGATATTCCGAGCTAAAAGAGCTGCTTGCCTTTGCCTGTTATAATTCTCCAGATCTTTATTTATCTTCCCCAACTCTATCCAAATCTGGGGTTCCTCTCTAATCCCCAATCTACCCAGCTCTCCTTCTCGAAAGGCAAGTATCTCTTCCTTTAACCTTTCAATTTCTTTATCATTATGTTTAATATCTTCTTTCAACTCTCTTTCCTCCTCAGGGGAAAAGATTATCTCTATCTCTGGTTTAATTATCTTTTTTTGTAGTCTTTCCTCCCAAAGGTAAGGCTCATCTGTCTTTAAAGTATCTACTAAAATATTCTTATCTCTCTCTATAATATTTTCTATATCTCTTTTCTCCTCTATTTTTCTTTCCAGCTCTAAAGGCTCTGAAACTCCTATTTTATCACGAATTTGATTAATCTCTTCCCCTACCCTATCAAGTCCCATCTTTAACTTTTCAAATTTTTCCTCCATTTCCTTTAGTTTTTTAATCTTCTTATCTTTTTCCTCCCGGATTTTAGATAATCTTCCCTGCAAGATAGAAAGAGAATTTTGAAATTTTTCCCAGAGGGAGGGAATACTCCAAACGTCCTGACAATCCTCCCAGATGTTCCTGCTTACCTTTAATATTTCTTTTTCTTCCCTTTTTAACTTATTTTTTCTCCTCTGCAAATTGGCATAGAGAAAAAGGAATACTCCTGCCCCAGCTAAAATAAGCCATCCTAAATAGAGAAAGAAAATAAAAAAAACACT
>JAGHCO010000091.1 GCA_021160405.1 Candidatus Aerophobota bacterium | reverse complement strand
ATTTTTATCAATTTTCTTAATATCGTTAAGAGAGAATATGGTAAAATCCTTTAGGAATTTATTTAATTCAATATATTTCATTTCAATTCTCTAAGATGCTATTTTTAGCACTTATACGAAATATGATACCAAGATTAAATTGAAAATCAAATTTACTTTTTGATAAACTTTTTAATCCCTGCCTTTCCGATTTTTTTGAGATGGCTGACCAAAAATCCCTTTTTCTCCAGAAACCTTATGAAAGCATAAGGAATATTCTCGTCCAACAAAAACTGAATTTTCATATTGCGTAAGCCTCATATTCACAGAGTTTTGCTGCGTACTGAATAGCAGCTTAATGTCCTCTACTGTCAGTGAAGAATAATCATTAATGATCTCTTCTGCACTCATGCCTTCACTGACCAATGAGACGATTAGGTAAACAGGGATTCGGGTGCCTTTTATACAAGGTTTCCCATGACAGATGTCAGGGTCTGAGGAAATGCGTTCAAGAAATTTTTCTTCTTTTTTCATGCCCTATCACCTCCATATTATCATCCCTTAGGATTTGCACTTAAAATAAATCAACTTCTTATTTTACATACCAATTTGATTATTAGTAATAGCTTAGCTTTCCTAAAACTTTTCTCTTCATTTGTCATTGCGAGCTTTCCGAAGGAAAGCGTGGCAATCTCGCTCCTCGCAATGACAAATGAAGAATCTCACATTTTTTAGTAATACTTACCTATTACGATTATTATTATCATTATAATAGTTTAAGATAAGAAGTCAAAATCCACCAGTAGAGCCTATAATAACATACGTTAAATTTGCTTCGGTTAGTGATTCTTTCCTTTAATAATTTCAAGGGCATGAGGAAAAACTGGGATTATAACTTCCAGGCTTTCTTTAACAGCCTTAGGGCTTCCCGGGAGGTTAACAATTAAACTTTTTTTTCTAACCCCAGCTATACATCGAGACAGGATAGCATGAGGGGTTCTCTTAAATCCTTCCATTCGCATTATCTCTCCAAAACCAGGAACTTCTTTTTCTATGACATCTCTTGTAGCCTCTGGAGTTACATCGCGGGGGGAGGGTCCTGTTCCTCCAGTAGTTAAAACTAAATCAACCTTCACCTCATCAACCATTTTTCTAATAGCTTGAGAAATGAGGGCTCTCTCATCTGGAACTATTCTATAATCTATCACCTCACCTAAATTTTTGATCATCTTTCTAATAAGGGGACCGCTTAAATCCTCTCTTTTTTTAAAGAATGATCTATCACTTACTGTAATTATCCCTATCTTTATCATTTATCACCTCAATATTATCTCCTATTTTAATCTTACCTTCCCTTATTACTTCGGTAAATATGCCTTCCTTAGGCATCAAACACTCACCTATTTCTCTATAAATAACACAATCAGTATGGCACCTCTTCCCAATCTGCGTCACCCTTATTATCACATCTTTCCCTAATTTAACAGTGTCTCCTATTTTTAAAGAAGACAAATCAGTATCAACGGTGATGTTTTCAGCAAAGTCTCCTGGCCTAAATTCCTTAAAGATCTTTTTCCTTAAAGAAAACCTTTCCACACTTTCCCAGCTTAAAAGACTTACCTGACGGTGCCATTTCCCAGCATGAGCATCTCCTACAATACCGTATCCTTTTTTAAGAAAGGCCTCTCTTATTGGTTTTTTAGAAGTTCCTTTTTTCTTGCTAATGTTAACGGAAATTATTTTTCCTCTCATTTTTCTTCCTCCCTTACATAAGTGCCACTTTTCCCTCCAGTTTTTTTTACCAGGCGTATATTTGAGAGAAAAATATTCTTATCCACTCCCTTACACATATCGTATATAGTTAGGGCAGCTATACTAAGACCTGTTAGAGCCTCCATTTCTACTCCTGTCCTATCCTTAGCCTTTACTTTTACCTCTATCTCAACTCTATTTTTCTTTAATTTAAAATCAATCCTTACCCCGGTAATATGTATAGGATGACACATTGGAATGAGATAGGGCGTTTCTTTAACAGCCATAATTCCTGCTACCTGAGAACAACTAAGTACATCTCCTTTGGGTATTGCATCTTCTTTAATCAATTGCATTGTCTTTGGTGAGAGAATAACCTCTCCCCTTGCTATAGCCTGCCTTTCTGTAATAGATTTATCTGTTACCTCAACCATTTTTAACTTACTCAATTTAGCCTCCTATTTGGAACATAAATTTACCTGTCTTATTAAAATTAACCTCAGGTTCTTTTTCTCTTGTAATTTTATACTGAATAGCTAAGTCAAACAATTCTTTAATCTTTTTATCATCACCTCTGAGGGCATCTTTTATATCTATTTCAAAATTTGAGATAAGACAAGGTCTAAGTTTTCCCTCAGAAGTTAAACGCAAGCGATTGCAACTTTTACAAAAAGGGTGAGTTATAAAGCTTATGAAACCAATAGGGACAGAGCTTTCTTTAAAGGTAAAGTATTCTGCTGGTCCTGCACCAGGAAAAGAGGTGAGCTTAAGTTTTCCCCATTTTTTCTCAATTATT
>JAGHCO010000236.1 GCA_021160405.1 Candidatus Aerophobota bacterium | reverse complement strand
TAATTAAACCAGCTGATAACATAAGACTAAGTGAGACACCAGAAAATATAAATGTATTTTTCAAGGAAGTCCAAAAAAAAGGATCGCTAAGACAACTCATAAAATTCTTAGGACCTACAAAAGCCATTGCACCTGTTCTTAACTCAGACAATCCAACTTTGTGAAGAGAAAGAGAAAATGAAGACACAAGAGGAAACAGTAGAATAAATGAAATAAGTACTCCTGCGGGTATATTCAGTAAAAAGGCAAACTGACCTTCGGTTAATTCCTTTGTCCTAAATTTGTGAAACAATTTCACACCTCTTCTGCTCTGCATTCTTACTTTTTCCAGTCCCCCAAGAGGGGGACTGGAATGCTCCACTTTTTCTACCTTTGTTTCCTTTTACTCACCAGTCTTCCAAACAGATTTATCGAGATACTGCTTTTAACTCTTCTGCCTTCTGAATCATAGCTTTGATTGCTTCTGCTGTACTAATTTTTCCTGAAAGACATTGCTGTAATTGTATTCCAACAAAGTCCTGCCATTCAGGATACCAAGATTCATATAAAGCTGGAACTACTTCCTTAAGAGGAATAGCTTTTCTCCATTGCTCTAAGATGAAATCAACATCAGTATATTTACTCCACTCCTTTCTCGTCTCTATATCAAAGAAAAGAGATTTATATCCAGTTCCCAACATAGCTCTCAATTCCAATAACTTTGCCTCTAAGGGTTCACCCTTGATTTTACCGCCAACATATTGAACAAGTTTCCATGCATAATCTTCATTTATAGTGTTAGAGCTTACAGCGAACAATAGAGTAAAACTTAAAGGTCGGTGATTTCCAGGTATCATAAACTCACGTACTCTTCCTGCTATAGGAGATATTTCTGGATCATTTATCTGTCTAATATAATATCTGTGCATAAAGAGGAGAAAAGCGTAATCTCCTGTTTGAAATGTTTTTCTCGCGGGAGTAAATCGTAACTGAAGAGATATAGGATCTGAAACTTCCCATTCTAAAAACGTTTTTCTCCACCATTCCAGTGTTTTATAAGCTACTGATCCCGGACCTATTACTAAGTTAAGATTTTTGTCAAAGATAGTACCACCTTGGCTTGAGGTCAATTGGAACCACATCCACGGGATCTGCTCCTTCCCTAAACCACCGACCCATAAAATAGGATACTTACAAATTCCTGCTTCCTTCATTTTTAGGGCCTGTTCTACAAGCTCGCCATATGTTGTAGGAGGCTTTGCTAATCCAGCCTGTTTAAACTTATCTTCATAATACCAAGCACTAAGTATATCCGAATAGTAAGGGAGTCCCCAGACCTCTCCTTTGTACTTTAACCCTTCCCATACCGGGGGTAGCAAGTCTTTTTCGTACTCTTTCAATTCTGGCTTATTGGTAACCGGAATAAGCATTCCCTTTTCAGCCCACGCACCTAAATAGATAGTCCAGACATTAACAACATCAATTTGCTCCCCTGCAGCAAACATCGAAAGTACTTTTGGAAAGTACTGCTTAGGTGGAGTAGTAATAGCTTCGACTTTTACCCCATAATCCCTCTCAAAACGAGGAAAGATTTCTTCTTTCCAGATTCTACTTAACTCAGGATACCTATGGGAAACAAGCACAAGTTTCTTTGGCTTTTGAGCAAAACTACACAAGGAAAAAGATCCCACTATTAAGAAGATAACTAACACCCATACACACATTCTTTTAAAGTTATTCATTTCTTTACACCTCCTGTGTAATAGAACTAAACTCAGAGTCTTTATGTTAGTAAAACCACCTCCTTTTATAATTTTTTAACCCTAACTCTTTACAGGAATAGGAAGTGAAACAGCTTTTAGTTCTTTTGCTGATTTATAAGAGGCTATTACCATCTCTAAAGCTTTATATCCGTCCTCACCAGTTACAGGGGGGGTTAGGTCTTTTTCAATACTTTCTATAAATTTTCGATGTATCCTTATAAATTCTTTATGGTCAGGTTCTAACTTTAGTTTGATGAAACTATCCTCGTTCACAACATTTGTCTTCTTTTTGGAATAAAATTCCATTAAGCCAGTTGAGGGTTGGTACCAGAGAGTTCCTTTATCTCCCCACATCTCTATTGTTTCACCCCTACTAAACCCTCCCTCATATTGACTATTACTTACCTCCAATTCAGCAATTGTTCCTTCGTTAAATCTAATCAAGCTTACACAATTATCCTCAACCGTAATATCTTCTCTTCGATGAACGAACCTATCAGCTTCTGCATAAACTCTTATTGCTTCTTGATCAAGTAAATACCTTAAAGTATCAGTTTTATGGATACCCCAGCGCATTAAGGGACCACCACCTCCCAACTCAAAATTGAGTAACCATTTTCTACTCTCAATTTCACATTCCTCATACCAACAAGCAATTGCTCTTACTTTAAAAATCTTCCCTAAATACCCCTGTTTTATTAACTCCTTTGCCTTCATTTCAACATTAATAAATCTCCTTTGATGCCCCACGCAAAGCTTTACATTATTTTGCTGACAAGCATTAATTATTTTTTTAGCATCTTCTAAAGTTGTTGCTATTGGTTTCTCGACATAGATATGTTTTCCTGCCTTAGCTGCATCTAAACAAGGTTGGACATGCATATGTTGAGGCAGGTTAATTATCACCACATCAATCTCTTTATCTCCTAGCAGATCATAGTAATTAGTAGTTCCTTTTTTTATATTATATTTTTCTTGCACCTGTTTTACTTTTTTTTCATCTATATCACAAACCCCTACTACCTTAAGCCCTTCTGTAGACATTAAAGGCCTTACCTGAAAGTTCTCAAATACATTCCCACACCCTATTATTCCATATCTAATCATTTCTCTTCTTTCTCCTTAAGCTTATTCTCAATATATCTAATAGCCTCCCCTACAGTTTGGACTCTTTCTCCTTCTTCAGGCGGAATCTCTATATTAAACTCAGCCTCAAAAGCAGCCATAAGTTCCACACTATCAATGGATTCGGCACCCAGATCTTGAACAAACCGATTTTCTTCCCTAATTTTCTCCTCTGGTACCCGTAACACCTTAGCAACTATCTTCTTTACCTTTTCTCTTACTGGCATTTTTTCCTCCTTATCCTTACCTTCTACTTTTAGCAATCAACTGATTTCTCTCTTCCTTAGTCAGCTCAAAAACCTCTCTTAAAAGTTCATACTCTTCCTCACTCATTTCCATATTTCTTCGCTTCATTTGTTCCTTAGTGCCTTCTATTATTTTCCCAAATCCGTATCCTTTATAAAATTTCCCCTTTAAATACCACACAAATGAAGGAATAAATTTAGGAAGGACTTCCCCCGAAGGAACTACAATAGCTCCCACTCCAACCACTGTTCCTGTATTAAGTAAACAACCAATTCCTATTTTACTGTGATCGCCAATAAATGATCCAACTTTAATCTGCTTTGAATCTCGCAATTCTCCTTCAATATATACTTGAACCGAGCTAAAGTCATTTTTTATATCACTGGTAGTACTCATTGCTCCTAAATTAACCCATTCTCCCACATAGCTGTGCCCCAGAAATCCGGTATGAAATTTATTACTAAACCCATGAATGATACTTTCTTCTACTTCTCCTCCTACCCTACAGATAGGACCTAAGGAAACTCCCTGTTTAATGTTAGCTTGAAAAATGTGGGTTGCTTTTCCAATATAAGAGGGACCCTCTATACGAGTATGAGGATAGATCACAGCTTCCTCGTCAATATAAATTGGCCCTTCCGTTGTATCCAAAACCACGAAAGGGTGGATTTGGGCTGATTTTGCTATAAATATTTTGCTTTCATCTCCATATATTGCTGCTTGAGGAGAGAAACTCCCTTGAATTCCTTTTTTCCCTGTATACTCAAAATCCTCACACAAAATCTTAGAGTTATTATTCACTAAATCCCAAGGATATGTGATTAAAGTCACATTATTAAACTCTTTATGAGGTAACTTCTGTTCAATCTGGTTAAGAGAAAAAAGGAGAGTTTTAAATTTAAATTGGGAAGAAAAATGGCTCTGGATAGTCTCTTTTTTAGTTCGAACGTAAAGAATAGTATCATTATATACCCCTACTTCCTCCTCTCCTTCTAAACATAACTCACCTTTACCGAGTAACCAACGTCCATTAATAAAAAGAATATCGTCACTTTTTAAGAAATCCGGATCATTAAAAACAGCTTTAGGGAGCTTCTTTTGTGCAAAAGGAACAAGATAATCTCTAAGAAGATAACATATGTCTTCTGAAAAGTTTCCTGATATTCTTTCTCTGAGAGTAAAATACCCACATTTTAAATCAAAAACTGGCCGAGTTAAAGATAAGGGATAAAGGAGTTTATACTTATCATCTTCAAAAATACAGATTTTCATTCCTTCACCTCCGCAAGCTTTGTAATTTTTTGTTTAATTCACTTTCTTGTTGCTAATTTTTGGACTATTCGCCAAGTCTCCTGAGCTATTATTTTTTCCTCATCTGTAGGAACAACTAAAACTTTAACAGAAGAATCTTTTTTGCTGATAATTCTAATCTCATTTTGAGTATTTTTATTATTTTTTCTCTTATCTAACTGGATCCCTAAAAACTCCAATCCCTCACAAATCATTCCTCGAATATCTGTCGCATTTTCACCAATACCTCCTGTAAAAACTAAAACATCTATTCCTCCTAACACGGCACTGTAGGCCCCGATATATTTTTTTATCCGATAGGTAAAAATCTCCAAAGCTATCTTTGCTTTTTCATTGCCTTTTTGTGCCTCTTTTTTTACATCCCTTATATCGTTGCTTACTCCAGATATTCCCATAATTCCGCTTTGCCTGTTAAGGATATTGTTCATTTGCTTGGGTCCAATTTTTTCTTTTTCCATCAAGAATAAGATAACCCCAGGATCAATATCCCCACAGCGAGTTCCCATAACAAGACCCTCCAAGGGGGTAAACCCCATAGTAGTATCTATAGAGTTTCCCTTATTTACAGCAGTTATACTACAACCGTTACCTAAATGGCAGGTGATAATCCTTAAATCATCTATAGGTAGATTCAAAAATTCTGCTGCTTTCTGAGCAACGTAGCGATGAGAAGTTCCGTGAAATCCATATCTTCTAATTTTGTATTTTTCATAATACTCGTAAGGTAAAGCATATAAGAAGGCTCTTGGAGGAATAGTTTGATGATAAGCTGTATCAAAAACGGCTACCTGAGGAACATTTGGGAGTAAACTTAGGGATATTTCTATTCCTGTAAGATTAGGGGGATTATGCAGTGGAGCCAAAGAAGTATAAATATGGATAGCCTCTACTACCTTATCATCAATTAATATGGAATTAACAAATTTCTCTCCCCCATGTACTACCCGATGCCCTACAGCAGAGATCTCCGAAATGTCTTTAATCACTCCATTATCCTTATTAGTTAAAAGCTCAAGGATCTTTCTCAGGCCTTTTCGATGATCTTTAACCTCTCCTTTTTTTTGGACAGTTCTTCCGTTTATAAAATGAATTTGGAAAGAACTTTTTTTGCCTATCCTTTCTATCAATCCTTTAGCTAAAACTTTTTCTTTTTTCTCTTTCATTTGCACAAACTGGTATTTTATAGAAGAACTCCCACAATTTATGGCCAAAATATTCATCCTTAAGTCCCCTTTTCTTGTGCCTGAAGCACAGTAATAGTAATTACGTTGACTATATCCTTAATGCTAGCTCCTCGAGATAAGTCATTAATAGGTCGAGTAAACCCTTGCAGGATAGGACCATAAGCTTGCGCTTGTGCTAAATATTGCACTAATTTATAAGCAATATTACCTGCATTTAAGTCGGGAAAGATTAAGACATTTGCCCTACCAGCCACCTTACTTTTTTTTACTTTCTTTTGGGCCACTTCAGGTACAAGCGCAGCATCAGCCTGAAGATCTCCATCAACACAGAGATGAGGAGCTCTCTCTCGAACTATTTGTGTAGCCTTAACTACTTTATCTACCAGAGGATGAGAGGCACTCTTTTTAGTAGAAAAGGAAAGTAAAGCTACTCTTGGTTGCCACCCTAATAAAATCTCGGCACTTTTAGCTGTAGAAATAGCTATCTCGGCTAACTGGGAGGGAGTAGGATTAGGATTAACAGCAGCATCAGCAAAGATTAAAACCCCTTTCTCCCCTACAGAACTATTGGGTATAACCATAATGAAAAAGCTGGAAGGAATAGATATATCTTTTTTTAAACCTATCATCAGTATTCCTGACTTTAAAACACTGGCAGTAAGATTAGTAGCTCCAGCTACAACACCATCTGCATCACCTAACTTGACCATTAAAGTAGCCAGATTAAGGCTCTTTCTTAAAATTAGCTCGGCCGTTTTCTTAGAGATATAACGATCTCTTCTCATTTCTAAATAGAAAGAGAGATACTCTGACATTTTAGGAAAGTTAAGAGAGTCAATTATCTCCAAACTGGATGATTTAATTCCCAATTCATTAATTTTTTCTTCAATTTTTTTACTATCTCCCAATAAAAGAGGAAAGGCAATTCCCTCTTGCTTAACTATTTTC
>JAGHCO010000136.1 GCA_021160405.1 Candidatus Aerophobota bacterium | reverse complement strand
CTCCCGCAGGGGAAGAGGGAAAAGGAATTTGACAATGCTTCCCTGATAATATAGAAAGGTGGCCTGTAAAAATGCTAATAGAGGTGAAAGTTAAAGAATTAAAGAAAAATTTCTCCACATTGGCTAAAAAAATTAACCACTGAAGATACAGAGGACGTTAAAAATTTTAAGACCGGGTTTACTTGGTGTCTTTGTGTCTTGGTGGCTGAATAGTACACTGAAAAAATCAATGTCTATAATAAGATAATAAATTGCTGTCTTATCCCTATTGGCTGGGATTATTTTCCCTCTATTAGAAATTCTTACACTCAGAGGAGAAAAAAGTAGCCTGTCCCCTTTTTTGGAGAAAAAAGTAGCCTGTCCCCTTTTTTATGTTTGGATGTATTTCACAGGGCAAAACGAAAAAGGAGGCTATTGAAAATATTCAAAATGAATAAAGTTGGGTTATTAGAGATAATCAAAAAGGGGGAAGATTCATTTACTGAATTTAAAGAAGAAAAAGTTCATCCTGATGATATAGCTGCTGAGATTGTTGCTTTTGCAAACACTGAAGGAGGAAAAATACTTTTAGGAGTTTCTGATAAAAAAGAGATAAAGGGTGTATCAAAACCTGATATAGAAATGCACAGGGTTGAAAATATCTCTCATAATAACTGCGAGCCTTCACTTGCTATTAGTATAGAAAAAGTTAAGGTCAATAAAAAAATAATCTTATGTATTTATATACCCAAAGGGCCGGAAAGACCTTATAGAACTAATAGAGGTGTATATTATATTAGAACAAGCTCTGGCAGGAGACAAGCTTCAAGAGAAGAACTTCTAAGACTGTATCAAGCGACCCGTTCTATTTATTATGACGAGCTACCTGTGCCTACAACTTCTGTTGATGAATTAGACATACTTTATTTTAGAAGATTTTTTGAAAGTTTTTACCAAACAAAGATTGAAGAGATGAATGTTGACTTGAATAAACTATTGGAAAATATGAAAGTTTTAACACTGATGGATGAAAAGTTAGTCTTTACCGTTGGTGGCTATCTTCTTTTTGCATTAAATCCACAGAAACACTTTCCTGTATGTAAAATTACAATAGCAAAATTTTATGGCAATGAAATAGGAGAAGAATTTGAGAAAAAGGATCTGGAGGGGAAACTCGAAGAACAAATAGATGGTGCAGATAGAGTCTTAAATCAATATCTTAGAACAAAGGTTAAAATTGAAGGATTTGAAAATGAGTTAAAATTTGAAATTCCCAGAGGAGTATTAAGAGAAGCAGTAGTTAATGCTGTCGCCCATCGTGATTATCATATCCCTTCTCAAATCCGCATTTTTATATTTGATAACAGATTGGAAATTATGAGCCCCGGAAAATTGCCCAATACTGTTACCTTAGAAAACATAAAGTTAGGTGTACATTCAGAACGAAATCAACTTATTGTTTCTTATCTTGCAAAGATGGGGTATATGACCCAGATTGGAACTGGTATACCTCGAATGATAAGACTTTTAAAAAAATACACTGGTAGAGAGCCTGACTTTGAAGAACGGGGTCAGGAATTTATTGTAAGGATCTGGAGACCAAATTTGTAGGAAAATATAAAATAAGGGTAATTATTCAGCCACCAAGACACGAAGACACCAAGATTATACAATAATTCTCCTAATACCATTTTTAATGATGATCTCTTCGTAATTTCTTAGCTATTAAGAAAAGGTATTAAGATTATCTTTATGGGTTTAAGGCTTATCTTTTTCTTTGTGCCTTGGTGACTTAGTGGCTAAACTGTTACAAAATTTTTATAAATAATTGGATTATAGGGACAATAAACTATGCACGCCAATCATAAGCGATTAACTCGACAACTAAGCCTTTTAGATGTCTTTTGCATCGCTGCAGGTGCAATGATCAGCTCAGGTTTATTTGTTCTCCCAGGTCTAATTTATGCTAAAACTGGTCCAGCAGTAATCTTAGCTTATATTTTAGCAGGTATATTTGTTCTACCTGCTCTATTTACCAAGGCTGAGCTTGCTACAGCTATGCCTAAGGCAGGCGGTGGTTATTTTTTTGTTGAGAGAAGTATGGGCTCGGTAGCAGGGGTGATAGGTGGCTTTGCAGAGTGGTTTTCTCTCAGCATTAAAAGTGCATTTGCATTGGTTGGTATTGGTGCATTTGCAATATTAATTAATCCCAATCTTACCCTCTGGCAAATTAAGCTTATTGCGGCAGGTTTTTGTGTCCTTTTCGTAATTCTTAACTTGAGAAGTGTTAAACTTACAGGTAGGGTTCAGATTTTACTTGTAATTTTACTTATAAGTTTGCTGCTCCTTTATATTTTTCGTGGTTTTACCTCACTTAATATTCACAGATACACACCATTTATCCCATTTGGTGCACATACATTGTTTGCTGCAGCAGGTATGGTTTTTATATCATTTGGTGGGATAACAAAGATTGCAAGTATTGCTGAAGAGGTTAAAAATCCTACAAAAAATATCCCCTATAGTATGATATTGGCATTCTTTATTGTATTACTACTTTATGGGCTAACTATTTTTGTAACAGTGGGTTTGCTTGATAGTCATGAATTTGCAGGTTCACTTACACCAATATCAACTGGTGGATACAAAATATTTGAAACATTTGGCAGTGTATTGATGTCAATTGGCGCAATATTTGCCTTTGTATCAACTGCCAATGCTGGTATTTTAGCTGCTTCACGATATCCAATAGCAATGAGTCGTGACCAAATCTTACCTGATTTCTTTGCTCAAATAAATAAAAAATTTAACACACCTCACTTTTCAATAATATTTACAGGAATTTTTATGTTAGCAGTTATACTTTTTCTAAGCATTGAAAACCTTGTAGAAGTTGCCTCCACAGCGCTGATTATGATGTATATGCTTGAACTGCTGGCATGCATCGTTATGAGAGAGAGTCACCTTATGAACTATAAACCAACATTTCTCTCACCCTTTTATCCCTGGTTACAGATAGCCGGGCTTATCTGTTATGGTTTTTTATTATACGAGATGGGTTTTGTTGCACTTATAACAGCAAGTGTATTTATCCTTGTTAGTCTTGTGTGGTACTGGATTTATGTTCATGGTCGTGCGACGCGTAAGTCTGCTCTATTACATATAATTGAACGTGTTACTGCCAGAGAAATAGCAAGTGATTCATTAGGTGCTGAGCTGCGGGGAATATTAAGGGAACGTGATAATATAATAGAGGATAGATTTGATAAATTAGTAAAGAACTGCAAGATAATAGATATAGATAAAGAGCTTACACTTACGCAGTTCCTTAAAGTAGCAGCAGAGAAACTTGCCAGACGGTTAAACACTAACTATGGGGAACTGTTCAATGCACTCGTTTTGCGTGAAAAAGAATCAACAACAGAGATACGTCCAGGACTTGCAATTCCGCATATAATTATTGAAGGTAAACATAAATTTGATCTGCTAATTGCACGATGCAAGAGTGGAGTCAACTTTGTAGATGATATGCCACCTGTATATGCTGTATTTATTTTAGTTGGCACACGTGATGAGAGGAACTTTCACCTGCGAGTACTCTCAGCAATTGCGCAAATTGTGGAGGATGCAAATTTTGATAGAAATTGGTTGAGAGCGCGGAACATTGATGAATTGCGTGATATTGTACTTCTTGCAGAAAGACACCGTGAAGAGGCTTAAAAATTTAAAATTTGACAATCCAATAATTTCAGATAGAATAGCATAAATTTTGCAAGAAAATTAGTGCATGAAGGGAGGCTTTTAATGAAAAAGATTACTGAGATCCGCTGGCATGGGAGAGCCGGTCAGGGAGCTAAAACAGCAGCTTTGCTTTTAGCTGGAGCCGCCTTGAAAGAGGGAAAATATATTCAGGGTTTTCCTGAATATGGCCCGGAAAGAGAAGGAGCTCCTATGAAAGCTTTTACCAGAATTAGTAAAAGTCCAATTTTAATTCACTGTGATATTGTCAACCCTGAGGCTGTAGTGGTGCTTGATTCCACTTTACTGGAGGTAGCTAATGTTACCCAAGGTCTGGGAGATGAAGGAATCCTTTTAGTAAATACTAAATCTTCTCCTGAAGAGATTAGAGAAAGATTAAAGTTTAATAAGGGAAAAGTTTTTACCGTAGATGCTACTTCTATTTCCCTAAAGACACTGGGAAGAAATCTTCCCAATATGCCAATGTTGGGAGCTTTAATTAAAGCAAATCCACTTATAAAACTGGAAACTTTGCTTTCCAGTGTGAGAGAAAAATTTGAAAAGAAATTTAGCTCTAAGATAGCGGAAAGCAACATCTCAGCTATTGAGAAGGCTTATGAGGAGGTAAAATTAGAATGAAAGAGAAGGGTTGGAAAGATGTTCCTTTGGGAGGTCTTATTTTAGAGGCAGGAAGTGCTAAGGAATACTTAACAGGGAGTTGGAGAACCTTTCGTCCAGTTTTAGATGAGAAAAAGTGTAAGCATTGCCTTATATGTTGGATATATTGCCCCGATAGCTCTATTATAGTGGAAGATGGGAAAATGAAAGGTTTTAGGTATGATTATTGTAAGGGATGCGGAATATGTTCTACTGAATGCCCATTCAAAGCAATTGAGATGATAGAAGAGGCTAAGTATAAAGCTGAAAAAGAAGGAGAAAAATAAAATGGAAACAATTAAAGCTATGACAGGCGATGAAATTGCTGCTGAGACTATACGGCAAATTAATCCAGATGTAATGGCAGCTTATCCTATTACCCCTCAAACAGAGATAGTGCAAATATTTTCTGAATTTGTAGCTAATGGTCTCGTAGATACAGAAATGGTAAGAGTAGAGAGTGAGCACTCAGCTATGAGTGCTTGTGTAGGAGCTGCATCGGCTGGGGCAAGAGCAATGACAGCTACCTCAGCTAATGGTTTAGCTTTAATGTGGGAAATTGTTTATATAGCAGCTTCTTTAAGATTACCCATAGTGATGCCTGTGGTAAATCGGGCCTTAAGTGGTCCCATCAATATTCACTGTGACCACTCAGATTCTATGGGAGCAAGAGATTCGGGTTGGATTCAACTTTACAGTGAGAACTGTCAGGAAATTTACGACAATCTTATTCAAGCTGTGCGTATTGCAGAAGATAAAAGTGTTCTTCTTCCAGTAATGGTTACCTTTGATGGGTTTATCATCTCCCATGGAACAGAAAGAGTGAAGATACTTGAAGATGAACAGGTAAGAAAATTTATAGGAAAGTATAATCCCCGCTATCCACTTTTGGATATAGATAATCCTGTAACTTACGGCCCTCTCGATCTCTTTGATTACTACTTTGAGCATAAGCGCCAGCAAGTAGAAGCTATGAAAAATGCTCTTGATGTAATTAAAAAAATAGGGGGAGAGTACACTCAGCTTTCTGGAAGAAGCTATGAGTTGATAGAGGAGTTTGGTTCCCCGGATGCAGATTTAGTGGTAATAGCCGCAGGATCTACTGCAGGAACAGTAAAGGGAGCGATAGAGGAGCTAAAAGAGGAAGGAATAAATGCAAAACTTTTAAAGATAAGAGCTTTCAGACCTTTCCCTCAGGATGAGATTAAACAGAGTCTAAGAAAAGTGGCAGTAGTAGCAGTTATGGATCGTTCTGCTTCTTTTGGAGCTGTAGGAGGACCAATTTTCTTAGAGGTAAGGTCAGCCTTGCTTGATGAGGAAAGAAGAATTCCCGTAGTTAACTACATTTATGGATTGGGAGGGAGAAATATTGGAATAGAAGATATTAAAAAAGTTTTTCAGGATCTTATTCAGATTAGGAAAACAGGAAAAGTTAAAAACTTAGTTAATTATTTAGGAGTAAGAGAATAACAGGAGAAAAAAATGCCGTCTCTTAAAGATTTATCTAAAAAAGAAGAACTTTTTTCAAATGGTCACCGACTTTGTCCCGGGTGTGGGGCACCTATTATTGTAAGACAGGTTCTTTTAGCAGTGGATACCCCAGTGGTAATTTGTTGTTCTACAGGATGTTTAGAAGTAGGAACCACCATTTATCCTTACACTGCCTGGAAGGTACCCTGGATTCATAATGCCTTTGAAAATGCAGCATCTACTATTTCTGGAGTTGAGGCTGCTTATCGCTCATTGAAAAGACAGGGAAAGATAGACAAAGAAATAAGATTTATTGCCTTTGGAGGAGATGGGGGAACCTATGATATTGGGATTCAAGCTCTCTCAGGAGCCTTAGAAAGAGGTCATAGATTTCTGTATATCTGCTATGACAACGAGGCTTATATGAATACGGGCATACAGCGCTCCAGTGCTAGTCCCCGGGGAGCTTCTACTACTACATCTCCAGCAGGTAAAGCTATTCCTGAAGGTAAAACTGAATATAGAAAAGACTTAACTCAAATTGTTGCTGCTCACAATATTCCCTATGTTGCTCAAGCTTCTCCTGGTTATTACAATGATTTAATGAAAAAAGTTCAAAAAGCCTTAAGTGCAAATGGTCCCTCTTTCATTAATATTCTTTCCCCCTGTCCCAGAGGGTGGAGATATCCTGCTGATCAAACCATTGAAATAGCTAAATTAGCTGTTCTTTCAGGATTCTGGCCCTTATATGAGATTGAGAATGGTAAGTACAGAATCACTTATAAACCGAGAAAGAAAAAACCTTTAAAGGATTGGTTAGAATCTCAGGGCAGATTCAGACATCTTCTTAAGGAGGAAAACAAGAAAGTAGTTGAAGAACTGCAAAAAAATATAGAGGAAAAGGAAAAAAAGCTGTTAGCCTTAGCTGGAGAGAATGCTTAATCCTAAGGGGAAAAAGATATGGAGTTCATAGAAAAAATTAAAGAACAGGCAAGGAAAACTTCAAAGGTTATTGTCCTACCAGAGGGAAGAGAGAAAAGAATTTTAAGGGCAGCAGAAGTTATATTAAAGGAAAACATTGCCAGGATAATCCTTTTAGGAGATAAGGATGAGATTCTCTCGGTAGCTAAAAAAGAGGGGGTTAATATTGATGGAATCCTGATTGTTAATCCCCTTACTTCTGAGAAGAGAGAACTTTACGCCCAAAAATTTTATGAACTACGCAAGAAAAAGGGCGTAAGTTTGGATGAATCTACAAAGATTTTAAAAGATCCAATGTATTATGCCACTATGATGGTCTATTTAGGCGATGCCGATGGTGCAGTTTCAGGAGCAGCTCATCACACCAGTTGGACTTTAAGACCACCATTACAGGTTTTTAAAAGAATGAGGAATATCAAGACAGTATCTGCTTATTTTGTGATGGTTGTTCCTGATTGTCCTTATGGCGAAAAGGGACTTTTCATCTTTGCCGATAGTGGGATGGTAACTAATCCAAATGCTGAACAATTAGCTGAAATTGCTATTGTCTCTGCTGAAACAGCAAAAAGCTTAATCGGCATTGAGCCAAGAGTGGCTATGCTTTCCTTTTCCACCAAAGGTAGTGGTAAGAACTCCACAGTGGACAAGGTTGTTGAGGCAACATCTATTGCTCAGCGAAGAAGGCCGGATCTGTTAATTGATGGTGAACTGCAAGGCGATGCTGCATTAGTGCCCTCTATAGCAGCAAGAAAAGCTCCAGGAAGTTCTGTGGCGGGTAGGGCAAATGTCTTAATCTTCCCCGATTTAAATTGCGGTAACATCGCTTATAAGTTAACCCAAAGATTAGCCAGGGCTCAGGCCTACGGGCCTCTTGTTCAAGGGCTCACTAAACAGGTAAACGATCTTTCGAGGGGATGTAGTGTTCAGGATATTGTAGGAGTAATAGCCATAACTGCAGTCCAATCACAAATATTGGAAGAGCAAGCGGTAAAACTTTAAGGAGAAACTAATGCTTATCTTATCCTTGAATTGTGGCAGTTCCTCGGTTAAATATTTACTCTACGATTGGGATGATAGGAAAATCAAGGCTAGGGGAATAGTAGAAAGAGTTACAATAGGAGGATCTTTTATCATCCAAGAGGTACCAGGAAGAGACCCTCTTCGCCTTAACCATGAATGCCCAAATCATAAAATAGCTATTAAGCTTATCATTGATACTTTGATGAATTCAGGGAAGGAAGTGATGGGGGACCTCAAAGAAATTAAGGTGGTGTCGCACCGGGTAGTGCACGGAGGAGAAAAGTTCACTAAATCCGTTCTTATCAATGAGAAAGTTTTGGATATGATTAAGGAAGTTGCCTCCCTCGCTCCTCTCCATAATCCACCTAATATCGCAGGAATAGAGGCAGCAAAATCACTGCTGCCCAATATTCCCCAGGTGGCTGTCTTTGACACAGCCTGGCATCAAACAATGCCTTCTTATGCTTACATTTACGCCTTGCCTTACGAATGGTATGAGGAATACGGCGTAAGGAGATACGGTTTCCATGGAACTTCTCTATTATATGTAGCGAAAAGAGCAGCTGTTTTGCTTGGTAAAGATCCCTTTGAATGTAATCTGATAAGTTGTCACATTGGCAATGGCGTTAGCATAAATGCAGTAAAGAACGGAGTTTCTTTAGATACAAGCATGGGATTTACACCCTTGGAGGGAGCAGTTATGGGCACTCGGGCAGGTGATCATGATGCAGCAATTGATCTTTTTATGATGAGGAAAAAAGGTTATACTACAGAGGAAATGGACAATATTCTCAACAAAAAAAGCGGCATCTTAGGAATAACCGGTAAGTACACAGATAGAAGAGATGTACTCAAGGCAGCAGAAAATGGTGAAAAAAGAGCTCAACTTGCTATAGAAATTGAAACTTATAGGCTTAAGAAGTATATCGGTGCTTATGCAGCTGCTTTAGGAGAAGTTGATGCCCTTATCTTCACTGCAGGAGTAGGAGAATTATCCAGTCCAATCCGAGCGAAGATCTTAAACGGGCTTGAGATTTTGGGAATTAAGTATGACCAGGAAAAAAATGCTCTGGCCAGAACAAGAAATGCTGAAGTAGATATCTCCTCAGAGGATTCCAGGACAAAGATATTTGTCATCCCCACTGATGAGGAGATAGTTTTTGTAGAGGATGCAGTAGCCATTCTTGAGGGAAGATACGATGTCCATACCAAATTTAAGTATTCCTTTGAAGAGCCTGGTTATAGAAATAAGATGCGGGAGGAGGAATTTGCCATAGAATGCAAGAGAAATCCAGCTATGGCTAAAATTGTAGCTAAAATACCGTTGGATACTCAGGTATAGTATACTATTGTCATTGCGAGCCTGCCAAAGGCAGGCGTGAGATTGCTTCGCTATCGCTCGCAATGACAAATGAGCAATCCCAAAACCGAGATTGCTTCCTTGTTTACACTCCTCACAATGACACATGGTTCACTGAATATTTACCATTTTTTTACGTTGAACGTAGAACCTTTTCTCTTTGACTCTTCTACGCATTCACGCATCACTTTTCTTATCCCACAACTCTTTAGCCCTTTTTGCAATGTGCTCAGCAGTTAGACCAAATGCTTTCATTAACTCCCATGGTGCTCCAGATTCACCAAATTTATCCTCTACCCCAACCATATCCATCAGCAATGGTGAAGTGTATCTTTTACCCTTTGCTATCACTCCTGCTACAATATTTCCAAAACCACCAACCTGATGCTCTTCCGCTGTGATTATAATACCTGTTTCCTGCGCTGCTCTTACAATTGCCTCCTTATCAATTGGTTTAACTGTATGCACATTTAGTATTCTTGCCTCGATTCCAAACTCTTCTCTTAAAATATAAGCCGCCCTCATCGCCTCTGGGACCATAGGTCCACAGGAAATTATACTTAAATCCTCGTTTTCTGAGGTATAGTCAGTGGAAAGCTTTATCTCAAATGCTTCTATAAAATTCTCCCTCTCACCTCTATACCTTATTATGTTTGCTAAACCAAACTTATAGGGAGTATTATTGGTGGTTACTATGGGAGTTGCCTCCCTTGCATACCTAACTACACAAGGCCCATCAATAGAGGCTATTGCCTTAGTTGCCTTTTCTGTTTCAACTGAATCACAGGGGATAGCCATACGCATATTGGGTAGATAACACATGTTAGTTATTTCCTCCAGTGCCTGATGGGTAGCTCCATCCTTTCCAACTGAGATACCACCGTGAGCATCGGCAATCTTTACATTAAAGTTATTGTAACATACAGTAGTTCTTAACTGGTCCCAATTTCTACCAGTTATAAAGACCCCATAAGAGCCAATAAATGGTATTTTTTCCTCCTTAGCTAAACCAGATGCTACCAAAGTCATATTAGCCTCAGCTATACCTATACTAAAAAATCTATTTTTTCTCTCGGGATGATTAGCATAGAACTTATTCATTCTTATTGAATTTGTAATATCAGCTCCCAAAGCAACAACTCTTTTATCATCACCCAATTTTTCTATAGCCCTACCAAAGCCATTTCTGGTAGCATCCATCTTAACCTTCATCTTATCAGTTGAATTCCACCAGTAATTTCTACTAAACTTAGGCAAAGAAGCATCTATCTTTTTATCAACTTCTCTTTGATAATCATTGGCAATTTTTAGAAGTTTATCTATCTTCTCTTTAGTAAATTTAGGATCGCCTATATCTCCCAGAGCCTTATCTAACGATTCTTTTCCTGACCTTCCATCCTTTGGAGGAATGCCATGGTAACCAACTACATTCTCAGCATAGGAGACACCTTTTCCTTTAGTTGTTTTAGCGATTATCACTGTTGGTTTTCCTTTTACCTTCTCAGCTTCATCTAAAGCGTTTAGAATCTCACTTATATTATGACCATCAATTTCAATAGTGTTCCATCCAAAAGCTCTCCATTTATTAACAATAGATTCCAACCTCATCACTTTTTCTGTAGGACCATCAATTTGCAAATTATTTCTATCAACAATAGATACAAGATTATCTAATCTATAATGAGCAGCGCACATTATAGACTCCCAAATAGAACCCTCATCAAGCTCCCCATCCCCATTGATACAGTAAACTCTGTAACTTTTCCCCTCTAACTTAGCATTAAGTGCACAGCCTACTGCTACGCCTAAACCTTGTCCCAAGGACCCAGCAGAAAGCTCAACCCCTGGTAGCTTTAATCTATTAGGGTGACCTTCAAAACCAGACCACAGCTTCCTTAACTTTACTATCTCTTCTATTGGGAAATAACCTGCCTCACCCAAAGCTACATAAAGGGCAGGAGCTTTATGACCTGTAGACCAAAAAACTCTATCTCTGTCTTCCCACTCAGGATTCTTTGGGTCATGTCTTATCTTTTTGAGGTAAAGGGCTGCAGCAATATCCATAATTGACATGGTTCCACCAGTATGCCCTGAGGAAGCTGCAGTAAGAGCAACCATACTGTATGCTCTCATCTCTCTTGCCTTTTCTACTAACTCCTCAACTGTATAATTCCTTCTTACTTTTCCTGTCTTAGAATCTATAATGGGCATTTATAAACCTCCTTTTCCCCTTCTTAAACTTACTCTCAGAAAAAAGATAAAGTCCTCTTTTCCGATGAGAGGACAGACTTTGACAAAAATACATTAATAATATATTAATATTATACCAAGTGGATATTAACTTGGCAAGAGATATATAAGTCTTGCCTTTAACAAACTATAGGGAGGAAATAATTTGGATAAAAACAGCGTTTACTCTATTTTAAGGGAGAAAATAGTATTAGGTGATTACAAACCAGGCCAGGTATTAAAGGAAAAAGAGCTAATGAAGGAATTTAACATAGGAAGAACCCCTTTAAGAGAACTTTTGGTTCGTCTTGATGCTGAAGGCTTAGTTGAGATAGTCCCCTATAGTGGAGTTCATGTTAGCTCTGTTGAATTTAAAGAACTTATTGATGTGATGGAACTGCGAAGACCTCTTATAAAGATAGCTGGTAAATTAGCAGCCGAAAGAGCAACAAAAGATGAAATAGAGAAAATGAAAAACCTTCTTAATAAGTTCAAAGACAATTTGGATGAGAAAGAATTAATAAAATTAGATTCTAAATTCCACGATTTAATAAATATGGCAACTCATAATCAAGTGCTTTACGGTATTTTACAAGCCCTAAGAGATAGAGTTTTAAGATTGTGGATTTTGCCAAAGGACAAATCCTTCGTGTATACCTTCAGAGAGGACTTTCAGAGGTTAATTTCTGCCATTGAAAAAAAAGATAAGGATTCATCTGCTAACATATTAGCTGCCCACGCTGAATTCTTTATAGAGAAAATAAAAGCTCAGTTATAAATAATAAAGATTTTGATTTACATCTTGACAAAATTTTTTTTATGTGATATAAATTAAATATCTTTAATATATCTTTGGTATGAAAGAAGGTAAAATATGGAAAAAGCAAAAAGGATGAAGAGGTTAGGAACTGAAACTGCCTTTGAAGTTTTGGCAGAGGTGAACAAACTAAAAGCAGAAGGAAAAGATATTATAAGCTTTGCCATTGGAGAACCTGATTTTGATACACCGCAAAACATTAAAGATGCAGGAGTAAAGGCAATTAAAGATGGGTATACTCATTACTCTCCCTCATCTGGTGTTCCTTCCTTAAGAGAATCAGTTGCCCGGTATATTTCTAAAACCAGAGGTATAGAAGTAGACCCTGAAGAGGTGGTAATTACCCCAGGAGCAAAACCAATTATTGCCTATGGTATTCTCGCCTGTGTTAATGAAGGAGATGAGGTAATATATCCAAATCCGGGTTTCCCAATTTATGAATCGTTCATAAACTTTGTTGGAGCAAAACCTGTTCCTCTTCCTCTTTTAGAAGAAAAAGAATTTAGTTTTGACCCCGAGCAATTAGAGGCAAAGATAACTGACAAAACAAAAATGATAATTATTAACTCTCCCCAAAATCCTACAGGAGGTATCTTAACCCAAGATGATCTAAAGATGATTGCCGAAATATCTAAGGAAAAAAATATCTGGATTGTATCAGATGAGGTTTATTCTCAAATTATTTATGATACAGAATTTAAAAGCATAGCATCTATTCCAGGGATGAAAGAAAGAACAATTTTAATAGATGGTTTTTCAAAAACCTATGCTATGACTGGCTGGAGGTTAGGATTTGGAGTAATGAGGAAAGATTTAGCGCAAGATATTACCAGAATCCAGACTAATATTAACTCCTGCACAAATACCTTTATTCAATATGCAGGAGTTGAAGCTCTGGAAGGTCCACAGGATTCTTCTTTATCTATGGTAAAGGAGTTTAAAGAAAGACGAGAGATTATCTGGGAAGGATTAAATGAAATTAAAGGAATAAGATGCATTAAACCAAAGGGGGCTTTTTATATATACCCTAATGTGACTGAGGTTTGCCAAAATCTTAATCTCAAAGGCTCCAAAGAACTTCAAAAATACCTTCTTTATGAGGCAGATGTGGCAGTGCTAAGCAGGAGCTGCTTTGGGTGTAGAAACGAAGGAGAAAAAGAGGAATACATAAGATTATCCTACGCAACCTCTAAAAAAGGTATATTAGAGGGTCTGAAAAGAATTAAAAAAGCAGTTGAAAAATAATGGAAGAAAAAAAAGGTCTTTTATCAAAGGAAAAATTTAAGGGTAAGGGGAGAGATTATTCATATTATCTTGAGGCGGAACTTTCTAAAGTAGACCCCGACATAAGCCTTATTATTGATTTTGAGAAAGCTCGGCAGATACAAAAAATTATTCTTATACCTTCGGAGAGTATCTGCCCAAAACCTGTTCGAGAAGCTTTATCATCACCTTTTAGCAACCTCTATGCTGAAGGATATCCTTCCCCAAGAATGAGTGAAGAAAATGATGAAAAAGTGTTGCTTGATTATAACTATCAGCTTGCCAACTATAGACGCTACTCTGATAGACGTTTTTACAAAGGAGTTGAGTTCGCTGATTTTGTTGAATCGCTGGCTCAAAGAAGAATAGCTAAGTGTTTTGCCACAGATAAGGTGAGTGCCGATAAAATTTTTGTTAATGTCCAACCTTTATCAGGGGCGGCAGCAAATAATGCTGTTTATGCGGCTTTTATTAAACCAGGTGATACAATTATGGGTATGTCCCTATCTTATGGAGGACATCTTACCCACGGGAGTGAATTTAACCGTTCTGGCAAATACTACAAGGTCATCCCCTATGAGGCTGATCTAACAAGTGGGAAACTTAACTATGATGCTATTAAAAACCTTGCCTATCAATACAAACCCAAGATAATAATTGCAGGTTACAGTGCTTACCCCTGGAGTGTTGATTGGGGAAAGTTTAGAGAAGTTGCTGATAGTGTAGGGGCGCTTTTATTTGCTGATATTGCCCATGTTGCAGGAATGGTAGTTGCTGGGATATATCCAAGTCCAGTCGGCTTTGCTGATGTTATAACTTTTACCACTCACAAAACCCTCTGTGGTCCTCGCGGAGCAGTTATCTTAACTACCGATAGAGAAAAAGCTAAACTAATAGATGAGGCTGTTTTTCCCGGGGAACAGGGAGGTCCTCACATCAATACAATTGCAGCTATAGCAACTACATTTAAAATTGCCGGGACAGAGGAGTTTAAAAAACTCCAGGAAAAAATAGTTGAAAATGCTAAAGTATTAGCCTCATCATTAGAAAAAAAGGGGCTGAAAATAGCTTATGGAGGAACTGATACTCACCTTTTATTGGTTGATTTAAATGCTATTAAAACAAAAACCGGCTTTCCTTTAAAAGGAGAAATGGCTGCCCGCATTTTGGATCTTTGTGGCCTGGTAGTTAACAAAAATACTATCCCTGGAGATGAAACTGCTGCTGAGGCAAGTGCTATTAGATTGGGAACTCCCTGGGCTACTCAGCGAGGATTTGGAAAAGAGGAAATGGAGAAAATAGCAGAGCTTATTCACAGGGTTATAACTAACATTCACCCCTTTATTTATGAAGGATTAACGGGAGATCTACCAAGGGGGAAGATAAACCTTGATATAATTGAGGAGGTAAGAAAAGAGGTAACAGAGCTAATCCAGAAAAAAGAAGCTGAAATACCAAAATTTGCCTTTTCTCAAAAAGAGCCTGATTTACTTAAACAAGAATCAAACAGGGAAGAGAGCAATATAGGAGTCCTAAAAGTAAGTGGAGAAAGAGCAAAGCCTTTCCTGCAAGAATTATCTACTGCTAATATAGCTAATCTTAAGCCAGGTGAGTTTGCTTCCTCTTTTTTCTTAGACGCTGAAGGGAAGCTTATTGATGATGTTTTAATTGTTCATCTCCCTCCTGATAATAAAGGAAAAGATCGTTATTTAGTTGCAACTACCCTGTCTCAAACTCAGAGGGTAAAGCTTTGGCTGGAAGGTTTATCAGATGGGTATATTATTTTTGATCCCGATGATATATTTGCTAAAATTCAGGGGCCAGTGGTGGTGGAAGATTTAACAGAAACGAAAGAGGAAACTTTACAAAAGTTAAGTGAAACCTTAAAAGTTAATCTGGCTGATATTAAAAGGGGAGAGCATGTTCATTTAAAGGAAAAAATTTCCTCTGAAGAGAGAGGTAAAATTGATGGTTTATCTTTGTATAAAAATTTTCTCTCTTATTTTGACCTATCCAAACCTTATTTTATCGGACAAAAACTATTTAGTCAAAATAATATACCCCTAGAGGTAAAAAAAGAGGAGTTTCACTATCAGGAGAAAGAGAAAAAAACTAAAAGATCTTTTTTATACGAGGAACATTTAAAATTGGGAGCAAAATTCACTCAGTTTGCTGGATGGGAAATGCCCATTTATTATAAAAGTATCTCTGAAGAACACAGAGCAGTGAGAGAGGCGGCAGGGCTCTTTGATGTAAGTCATATGGGAATTTTGGAAGTTAGTGGAGAAAATGCCGCCGACTTTTTAGATGTCGTTACTACCAACTATGTTCGATGGATAAAGATTGGACAATCTCAGTATAGCTTCCTCCTTGACCCTGATGGCAATGTAATAGATGATATTATGATTTATTGCCGCGGAAAGCAAAGATATATGATTGTTGATAATGCCGCCAATCAGGAAAAAGTATTAAGCTGGTTAAAGGCAGTTAATTCTAAACGCTATATTATAGATAAAAGTTATCCACCAAGAGAAATTGCAAGCGCGGTAAATATTAAAAATTTAAAAGATGAATCAACGGGAGAGGAACAAAAAGTAGATATAGCTCTTCAGGGACCTAAATCAGTTTTAATCTTGCAAAAATTAGCAGAAAATAAAAAATTACAAGAAGAGATAGCAAGACTGGAGAAGAATGAATTTATAGAAGGAGAGATTGCTGGAGTAAAAATGATAATCTCTCGCACAGGTTATACCGGGGAAGATATAGGCTATGAGCTTTACCTTCATCCTAAGGATGCTCCATTCATCTGGAACTTGATTTTGGAAAAAGGTAGGGAATTTAAAGTTAAACCATGTGGCCTGGGGGCAAGAGATTCAACCAGAGTGGAGGCAGGTCTTCCTTTACATGGACATGAACTTGACGGAAGGTACAAAATTGACCCTATTGAAGCAGGTTATGGAGCTTTTGTTAAGTTTCATAAACCCTTTTTTATTGGAAGAGAAATCTTATTGGAAAAAGAGAGAGGAAGGGAAAAGAAAATTATAAGGTTTAAATTAAAATCAAGCTATGGTAGGATGATAAGACCGCATGACCCTGTAGTAGATAAAAGAGGCAAATATGTTGGAAAAGTTACCAGTTGCACTTTAGCAGAAGATTTTCAAGTTGGCTTAGCTTATGTTGATAAAAGGATTCAGGAAAGTGAAGAGATTGCAATATTTCCTCTTCCTCGGGGAAGATTCTCAGAAAAGCCTGCAAGAAACTTGAATGAAGGGGATAGAACAGTTCTCCCTCAGGAAGCTGTAGTCCTGTCTCGTTTTCCTGAAGAAAATATTTAAAATTACCGGAGGTTTATGAAAATGTACCCTAAGGACTTAAAGTATACCAAAACTCATGAGTGGATAAAAGTTGAGAATGATGTAGGCACTGTTGGAATTACAGATTTTGCAGCAAAGCAGCTTACTGACCTTGTATATATAGAACTTCCCTCGGTGGGAGAAAAAATAACTCAAGGCTCCCCTTTTGGTGTTATAGAGTCAGTTAAAGCTGTTTCCGATTTAAACTCTCCTGTAAGCGGTGAAGTAGTAGAGGTTCACGAGGAACTGTCTCAGCAAATAGATTTAATAAGCAAAGACCCTTATGGTAAAGGTTGGATGATTAAAGTAAAGTTACAAAATCCAGAGGAGCTAAATAACTTAATGGACTCTGAGGATTATGAGGAATGGACAAAAAAGGAAAAGGAAAAATAAGGACTTACAAGTTCTTGATACTCCAAATAAAGTCATAGCTACTATACCAATCTATGAAAATGAATTTTTGGAAAAAATAAGACAAAGAAAAGATATAGAATTACTTCAGCTAACAAGGGAAAATAGAAAAAAATTATCTATACCATTCAAAATATGCTCTAAAACAGCTCAGGTGTAAAAAAGGAAAACAGAATGGAAGTATTAAGTAACATCCCTATCAAATTTAGTTTTGAGGAGATATCTAAATATCTCAGGATAAATGATAAGATGCAAGCAAATCAAAGGGAACTTATAAAAGAACTTATCGATTTATCTGCTAATTTAATAAACCCAAAAGCTGTCTATAAGATAGCTTTTGTAGAAAATAAAACAGATATAACCTTAGATATTGGGAAAGTCCAATTTAAAAGCAAGGTTCTTAGAAAAAATCTGGATAAATTGGAAAGAGTTTTTCCTTACATTATTACCGTTGGAAAGAAATTAGAGGATAAGGCATCCTCAATGAAAGATTTACTTAAGCAATACTATTTGGAGAGAATAGCGGATTTAGCTTTAGATCATATCCAGAGGTATCTGGAAACGCATCTCAAGAGAAAATACAAACTTGGACAGATCTCCACTATGAGTCCAGGTTCTTTAGAAGACTGGCCCATCACTCAACAAAAAGAGTTATTCTCTATCTTTGGCGACAGTCAAAAAATCATAGGAGTGAGTTTAACTAATAGTTTCCTGATGATTCCTAAAAAGTCTGTCTCTGGAATTTACTTCCCCACTGAAATTAAATTTCACAGTTGTCAACTCTGTCCCAGAAAAGGCTGTATTGAAAGAAAAGCACCCTATGATCCAAAGCTGGCTGAAAAGTACTAAGAATACCTCAGAAGTTAAAAATTCTGGATTTAAAGGGCGGGAAATGAGACCTACAAGGACGGAAATTAATTTAGATAATATCACCTATAATATCAGTGAGATTCGCAAGAGAATCGGTGATAAAGTAAAGATAATGGCAGTAGTGAAAGCAAACGGCTATGGCACGGAGCAGTAGAGGTAGCCAAAATCGTCTTAAAAAATGGGGCTCAGTGCTTAGCTGTGGCTACACTTGAGGAAGCGGCGGAGTTACGTAAGGCTGGAATTCAATCACTAATTTTAGTTTTCGGATTATCTCCACCAGCACAAGTTCAACAGGTAGTGAAATATAAGCTATCTCAGGCTGTTTGTAATATGGAGCTAGTTAAGGCCTTGTCGGCTGAGGCTAAATCCCAGGGTCAAACTGTCAAAGTTCAATAAAGGTAGATACAGGGATGGGACGATTGGGAGTTACCCCAGAGAAAATAACAGACTTTGTTAAGGAAATTTCTCACTTGAAAGGTATTGAAATAGAAGGTATTTTTACTCATTTTTCGGTAGCAGATAAAGATAAAAGTTTTACTGAACTACAGATCAAAAGGTTTAAAAAAAGTAATTGCTAATTTAGAAGAAGAGAGAATTCACATCCCTATAAGGCATGCTGATAACAGTGCGGCAATTCTGAACATTCATTCCTCTTATTTTGATCTGGTAAGACCAGGGATTATGCTTTATGGACTATATCCTTCAACTAAGGTAAATCATACCATTAACCTTAAGCCTGTTATGAGATTTAAGACTGAGGTAGCTTATCTAAAAACTGTGCCTGCAGGAGTAAGTCTTAGCTACGGTAGAATTTTTACTACCAAGGAAAAAGTATAATTGCCACTTTTCCCGTAGGCTATGCTGATGGATACACCAGAGCCCTATCCAATAAAGGAGAAGTACTTATTAAAGGAAAAAGAGCTCCTGTAGTGGGAACGATATGTATGGATATGAATCTGGTAGATGTTAGTCATATTCCAGATGTAAGGGTAGACGATGAGGTAGTTTGTTTGGTAGGCAGGAGAATGCTCAAATTTCGGTAGATGAACTTGTTTCAAAGATAGGCACTATTTTGTATGTGGTATAGGCAAAAGAGTTCCCAGGATATATAAAAAGGAAAGCAGACGATAATGGGTTTGCCAAAAAAACAAAAGGAGAAAAATGGATATACCATACATTCCTCATACCTTAAAAGATCAACAACAAATGTTAGCTGAAATAGGAGTGAAATCAATAGAGGAGCTAATTACTGTTCCAAAGGAAATTCGTCTCACTTCTCCCTTGAATCTTCCCTCTGGTATATCGGAAATGGAGCTTACCAGAGAGGTAAAAAGACTTTCCTTACAAAACTCTTCCTTAGAGGAATGCATCTCCTTCTTGGGAGGAGGTATATACGATCATTTTGTTCCTGCGGTAGTAGAGCACTTAGCTTCTCGCTCAGAATTTTATACCTCTTACACTCCCTATCAGGCTGAGGCTTCTCAAGGAACCCTGCAGGCTATTTATGAGTATCAAACTCTCATTTGTAATCTTTTCCAGATGGATGTATCCAATGCCTCTATGTATGATGGAGCAACTTCACTGGCAGAGGCAGCTCTTATGGCCTATCGCATTAGAAAAAGAGAAAAATTTTTAGTAGCTAAAAGCTTGCATCCAGAGTACTATCAGGTCCTTTCAACTTACACAAAACCTTTAGGGATAAAGCTAATTCAAATACCTTACACTTCTGAGGGAACCCTGGATCTTAACCTACTACAAGATGAAATAGATGAGAGTATAGCAGGTGTTATTGTTCAAAATCCCAACTTTTTTGGATATCTGGAAAAAACAAACCAGATAGAAAAAATTGTCCATAAATTCGGCTCCCTTTATATTGTAAGTTGCGACCCCGTATCTTTGGGCCTTTTATCCCCTCCCAGACAGTACAATGCGGACATTGCTGTGGCAGAAGGACAAGCTCTTGGCAGTCCTCCCTACCTGGGAGGAGAATGTTTGGGAATTTTTACTACCCGCAAAGAATTCCTGCGTCAAATGCCGGGAAGAATTGTAGGAGAGGCTAAAGATAAAAGGGGAGAAAGAGGGTTTACTCTTATTCTTCAAACCAGGGAACAACATATAAGAAGAGAAAAAGCTACCTCCAATATTTGCACCAACCAAAATCTAAATGCTTTGAGAGCCTGTATTTATCTTTCCTGCTTAGGAGAGGAAGGGTTAAAAAAGGTAGCGATGCTCTGTTTAAAAAATTCCCATTATTTAAAAGAAAAAATAAAAAAGCTCCCCGGATACTCATCTCCCTTTTCTGCTCCCTTTTTTAAAGAATTTGTAGTAAAAGCACCTATTTCTTCTAAAAAGATCAATCAAAAACTTTTAGAAGAAAAAATTTTAGGAGGACTGGATTTGGGAAGATTTTATCCTGAGCTTAAAAACCACCTTCTGTTATGTACCACTGAAAAAAGAACTAAGGAGGAAATGGATAAATTAATTTCTTTATTGGGAGAGGTAAATGAGTGAAGCTTTAATCTTTGAGAAAAGCAGGAAGGGAAGATTTGCAGTATCTTTGCCTGAGATTGGTTTAAGGAAAGAAGAGATAAAAAAATTTATTCCTCCCAATAACTTGCGTAAGAAAGAGTTAGGTCTTCCTCAGGTGAGCGAGCCTGATTTAGTTCGCCATTTTACCAGGCTTTCTCAAATAAATATGAGTATAGATACTAATTTTTATCCCTTAGGTTCCTGCACTATGAAATACAATCCTAAGATAAATGAAACCTTAGCTAATCTTCCTCACCTTTGTGAGCTTCATCCTTACCAGCCTTTATCCACAACTCAGGGAATCCTTCACATCCTTTATGAGACTGGCAAGATGTTAGAGAAAATATCAGGGATGGATAAAATCTCTCTTCAACCTTCAGCAGGAGCCCATGGTGAGCGCACCAGTATATTAATGGTTAAAGCCTTTTTTGAGGATAAAAAAGAAAAGAGGGATAAAATTCTTATTCCTGATTCTGCTCATGGAACAAACCCGTCCAGCTCTTCTTTAGCAGGATTTAAAGTGGTAAAGATAAAGTCTAATTCAGAGGGAGAGGTGGATTTAAAGCATTTATCTAAAAATGTAAATGAAAAAGTAGCCTGTATAATGCTTACCGTTCCCAATACCCTGGGTTTATTTGAAAAAAATATTCTTGATATAGCAAATATTCTTCATTCTAAAGGAGGTTTTGTTTACCTTGATGGAGCTAACCTTAACGCCCTTACGGGTATAACTAAACCAGGGGATTTTGGGGTTGACATAATGCATTTTAATCTTCATAAGACCTTTTCTACCCCTCATGGAGGAGGAGGACCTGGATCGGGACCAGTAGGAGTAAAGAAAGCTCTTGAACCATATTTGCCCATTCCCACTATAGAAAAAAATGAGGATGGTTACTGGCTAAACTACCAAAGACCCAAATCTATAGGAAAGGTAAGATCTTTTTATGGCAATGTTGGGGTAGTTATAAAAGCTTACTGCTATTTAAGAATATTGGGCAAAGAGGGTTTAAGAAAGGTAAGTGAAAATGCTATACTTTCTGCTAATTACATTAGGAAGAAACTTGAAGATTACTACCCTTCTCCCTACAAGGAAGTCTGTATGCATGAATGTGTTCTTTCTGCTCAAAATAAAAGAGAAAAGGGAGTAAGAACTTTAGATATCGCCAAACGTCTTCTTGACTTTGGAATACATCCTCCTACCATTTATTTCCCCCATATAGTAGGGGAGGCTTTAATGATTGAGCCTACCGAAACAGAGAGTAAGGAAACTCTGGATGTATTTATCAATACTCTTTTGCAAATTGCAAAAGAAATAGAGGAGAATCCCTCCTTAGTAAAGGAGGCTCCTCATACAACTCCTGTTTTAAGACTTGATGAGGTACAGGCAAATAGAAATCCAAAAATAAAATGGGAAAGAGAGTAAAAAGATGAACGCAGATAGGTTTAATGTAAATGAACAAAAGAAAAGTATCAGCGTAAATCTTTGGCTAAATAGTAATTAGAATTTATCCCTATACTCTTCTAAAACTTTAAGCACATAATCTATATCGGATTTAGAATCTTTCTTGATCGCCGCTTACCTTTTTAAAAACACCTCGCCGAGCAGCAAAGAAAGAGGGTTTTTCTCAGAGCTCTGTTTAATTCTCTTTGCTTAATGAGCTTTTTAAAGCTGCTATAGCTACCTGAAGCTGCTCGTCATCTGGCTCTTTGGTGGTTAATCTTTGCAGCCATAAACCAGGGGCAGCTAAGGCTCTTACCAATTTATTATTTCTCTTTTTACCGCATATTTTTATTAACTCATAGGATATACCAGCAATTAAGGGAACAAAAAGAAATCTAATTAACCGGTCCATCAAAGTATAAGGTCTTGGGAAAAAGATAAACACTGCTATGCTTACTATCATCACTATCAAAAGAAAGTTAGTTCCGCATCTTGGATGATGAGTGGAATACTTTCTGGCATTTTCTGGAATAAGTTCCTCACCCGCCTCAAGAGTAAAAATGCTCTTATGTTCTGCCCCATGATACTCAAATATTCTTCTCATACTTTTCCACTGAGTTATTAGCCAAAGATAAATAAAAAAAATTGTTATTCTTATCAATCCCTCAATAAGAGTAAATAAAAAACCCTGTTGGATTTTTAAAAAACCAGTTAAAATCAAAGGTAAATAAAAGAAAAGTAGAAGGGCAAGAGCTACACCAAGAAAAACTGTAAGAATTAACCATAAAGTAGTAAAAATTTCCCTCTTTTTTTCTTTTTTTGGATTGGCCACTACCTCCTCATCTTCTTCCTGAATAGCTACATCGGCAGAAAAGGTGAGAGTCTTTATTCCAATATATAAAGTTTCAATTAAAACTACTACTCCTCTAACTATGGGAATATTTAAAAATTTATACCTTTTTAAAAGAGATACGTAAGGGTCCCTTTTAACTAAAATCTCTCCGTTAGCCTTTCGCACAGCAACAGAAACATATTCTGGAGAGCGCATCATTACACCCTCTATAACAGCCTGACCTCCAACTTGCATATCTTTTGTTAAGCTTCGCTCAATTTCTTCTTTCATTTAATTTCCTCCAAATACTTGCTCAGCTTTTCCCTGTGCAGTTTCAGCTCTATCTTTTTCTTTTTCTCCTTTTCCACCACCTCTGGAGGAGCTTTCTTTAAAAACTCTAAGGAAGAGAGCTTCTTTAAAGTGTGGTAAAGTTGCTCATCAATCTTTTTTAAATTAATCCTTAATCTTTCCCTTTCCTCCTCTATTTTAACCAATCCTTTAAGGGAAAGAAATATCTCTGTCTTACCCACCGCTGAGGAGGCTGATAGATCAGGTCTAGATATATTCTCTCCTATAAAGAGTTGATTAGTTCTCACTAAATTTTTAATATAGGAAGAGTTCTCTTTTAAGATAGCTAAGTCTTTTGCATCTCTATCTTTTATAAAAAGGTCAACTTGAGCTTTGGGAGGAATTCCCACCTCTGACTTGATACTTCTAATTTCACTGATAACTCTCATTAAAAATCCCATTTTTTCCTCAGCCTCTCTATCTTCTTCTTTTTTTTCCTCTGGCCAGGAAGAGACCATAATACTTTCCTTTTCTTCAAGTTTTCCTGGCAAAAGAGGCAAAAGATGATGTATCTCTTCAGTAATAAAGGGCATGAAAGGGTGGAGAAGTTTTAATGTTCCCTTTAAAACCCGATAAAGAATAAACTGAGCAACATAGCGAGAGCTGGTGTCTTTTTCTTGTAAACGAGGTTTTACCAGTTCTATATACCAGTCACAAAACTCTCCCCAGATAAACTGATAGAGAATTTGAGCAGCTTGAGGAAATTCAAATTTCTCTAATTTTTTGGTAACCTCTACTGTTACTTTTCGGTAACGAGATAAAATCCATCTATCGGAAAGTTCTACAAGTTCAAGATTTTCAAGATCGTCCGAGGGAACAAAATCTTTTAAGTTTATTAAACAGAAGCGAGAGGCATTCCATATCTTATTAGTAAAATTTCTGTATCCCCTTACTCTATCCTCAGAAAATCGAAGATAAGGTGTCTCTGTTTCAAGAGCCACTAAAGAAAATCTAAAAGCATCGGTTCCGTATTTTTCCATCATTTTAAGGGGATTTACAACATTCCCTTTAGATTTGCTCATCTTCTCCCCCTTTTCATCTCCTATTAAGGGATGGATATAAACCTGATGAAAGGGAACCTTTTCAGTAAATTTTAACCCCATCATTACCATTCTTGCTACCCAAAAAAAGAGGATATCCCATCCACTGCACAAAAGAGAAGTAGGATAAAACCTATCAAATTTATCTCCTCTCTCGGGCCATCCCAAGGTAGAAAATGGCCAAAGACTTGAAGAAAACCAGGTATCTAAGACATCCTCCTCTTGCTTTAAATCGGTTGATTTGCATTGAGGGCAGTGGGTTGGGGTAACCTTAGAGACAATTATCTTTCCGCATTTCTGGCAGTACCAAACTGGTATTTGGTGTCCCCACCAGATCTGGCGAGATATACACCAATCATGGATATTTTCCAGCCAGTTAAAATAGCTCTTTTCCCAGTAAGAAGGAACAAATTTAATTTCGCCTCTCTTTACTACTTTTATAGCCTCCTTAGCTAAATCCTTCATTTTAATAAACCACTGAAGGGAAAGGTAAGGCTCTATCGGTGTGCCACATCGGTAACAATGCCCAACTCTATAAGTATGGTCCTCAGTTTTCTCCAGGTATCCTTGCATCCTTAAATCATTTAGTATCCTGTCTCTAGCCTTATATCTATCCAGCCCCTGATATTTGCCCCCATTTTCATTTATAGTGGCGTCTTTGTTAAATATGTTAATAACAGGAAGATGGTGCCTCTCACCAATTAAAAAATCATCATAGCTATGAGCCGGCGTAACCTTAAGAGCACCACTTCCAAATTCTGGGTCTATATAGTCATCGTAAATTAAAGGAATTTCTCTTCCTACTAAAGGCAGAATGATAGTTTTCCCATTAATATTTTTAAATCGCTCATCTTGAGGATTTACTGCTACCCCAGTATCCCCCAGCATAGTTTCTGGTCTGGTAGTAGCCACCACCAAAAATTTTTTAGTTCTATCTTTAATAGATCCTTCATTAACTTTAAAAGGATATCTTATATAGTAAAGCTTTCCCTTTATCTCTCTGTATTCCACCTCAATATCAGATAGAGCTGTTTGGCAGCGAGGACACCAGTTAATTATATAGTTTCCTCGGTAGATATATCCCTGCTGATATAATCTTACAAAAGCCTCTCTTACAGCCTGGCAGTGGTGCTCATCCATAGTAAAGGATTTATCCCTCCAGCTACAAGATACTCCCAAGCTTTTAAGTTGAGAGAAGATTCTCTCTCCATATTTTTCCTTCCATTGCCAGACTCTTTTCGCAAATTCTTCTCTACCCAGCTTATCTCTATCCAGTCCTTCTCGGGACAGCTCTTTTTCAACTACATTCTGGGTAGCTATACCAGCATGGTCTATTCCTGGAATCCATAGAACCTCGTATCCCTGCATACGTTTAAATCTAACCACAATATCCTGAATTGTAGAGTTAAAAGCATGACCCATATGCAAAATTCCTGTAATGTTAGGGGGAGGCATAACCATGGAGAAAACAGCACTCTTTCTCCCCTTTTGAGGAGAAAAGTAATCTTTGCTTTCCCAGTACTTTTCCCACTTTTCCTCTACAGCTTTTGGATTGTATCTTTTTTCCATAAATTTATCCTTTCCCTGTGTTTTATCTTACACTTAGAGATAAAAATAGTCAAGAGTAATGAAGAGATATGTCAAATTTAGTTGACAATTTATGGAAAATTTAGTAAAAGTTGTGAGGAAAGAGTAAACCTTTTACTAAATTTTTAGGAGGAAATAAATGGTTAAAAAATCAATTATTCT
>JAGHCO010000147.1 GCA_021160405.1 Candidatus Aerophobota bacterium | reverse complement strand
CTAGAACTTTAGCTGATACTATAAAGCAGAAAAGTTGAAAGGTGAATGATGTTAGCTTTTCTGAAACTTCAACATGGGACAGCCACCTTTGACTGATTCTTCTTTCTTTAAAAAATTCCTTTTTGAATTAAAATTATTTTTCCACACTCTTTAGTTCTTGTTGTTTCTCTTTTTCTAAATCCACTTTATAAAACTTGGTACTTTGTGGCAATACCATATAAACCTATTTTTGGTAATTTACTATAGGGACATATGTCACTATTGTAAGTGATTTAATGCGAGGCAATTGACGAAATTTCTGAGATATGATAAATTATATACGGTTTTTAAAGTCCTAAGGTGAGGAGTTAATGAACCAAATCTGACTCCTGAATAACTGAATAAGGAGGAAAAGCTATGTCACCCATAGGAACATTTGCAATTTGGCTCATTTTCTCACTACTTTTCAACAGCTATGTACACTACATTGGAATCTCTCGTTTACCCTTGCCTAATACCACTTTCCAGATGAAAAGCCCCGGATACTGGATAAGTAAAATAGCAAATCCTGACCGGATAATTCTTAGAGCTCAGGAAATCGAAAAGTTTAATGAGAATAATTTCTCCCGAATGTGGTCCTTAACTAATGTGCTGAAGATACCCGATGAAATTCCAGGTAATAGAACCAGGGATATGATAAAAAGTATAAATTGAGGAAAAAATTATGGATATAAGCAAGATAATTGAGTTGGCCAGAGGAGGAAGAGAAGTTGATTTAGTTCTTAAAAATGCCAGATTGGTAAATGTCTTCTCTGGAGATATTCATCTAACAAATGTAGCTGTGCAAGAAGGCATAATTATAGGAATGGGAGAGTATAGAGCTAAAGAGGAAATTGATTTAAGGGGGAAATATCTTGTCCCTGGATTTTTTGACGGTCATGTTCACCTGGAGAGTTCTATGGTTACCCCTGCTGAGTTCGCCCGGGCGGTGGTTCCTGCAGGTACCACTTCTGTAATTATAGATCCCCACGAAATTGCTAATGTTATGGGTCTTGATGGAATCCGTTATATGTTGGAAGCATCCCATGAACTGCCTTTGGATGTTTACATAATGCTTCCTTCCTGCGTACCAGCTACTCACCTGGAAACGTCAGGAGCTGAGTTAACCAGTTATGATCTATCCTTACTTTTGGGAAATGAGCGTGTTTTAGGTCTAGCAGAGATGATGAACTTTCCGGGAGTAATTTTCCAGGATAGGGAAGTTCTGGATAAGATAAGAATAGCTAAGGGGAAAAGGATAGACGGACATGCTCCTGGTCTTAAAGGAAAAAATCTTTGTGCCTATATAGGGGCAGGAATAAAGTCAGACCATGAGTGTACTACCGTCAAGGAAGCTAAAGAAAAGCTAAGGTTAGGAATGTATATAATGGTTAGAGAAGGAACTGTAGCAAGAAATCTTAAGGATCTTTTGCCCTTAATTAATTCAGATAACTCCAGAAAGTGTTTTTTTGTCACCGATGATCGTCATCCTAAGGATCTTTTGGAGGAAGGACATATTAACTTCCTTATTAAAAAGGCAGTTAACCTGGGTCTTGACCCAATAACAGCTATACAAATGGCCACTATAAACACAGCAGAGTACTTTAAACTGCCCGATGTAGGAGCAATAGCTCTCGGATACAAGGCGGATATGGTAATTTTAAAAGATATGGAAAATTTTGAAATAGAAAAGGTCTTTAAAGATGGTAGATTAGTTGCAAAAAATGGGAAGATCCTTCCTCGAAGGATTAAGAAAACCAAGGTGACAATTAGAAGTTCTATGAATGTTAATTGGATGGGATTGAAAGGATTTGATATTGAAGCTAAAGGAGATAAAGTACTGGTGATACAGGTAATCCCGGGGCAGATTATTACCAAGAAATTGATAGTTTCTCCCAAAGTAGAAAAAGGTAAGGTAGTGGCTGATATTAATAGGGATATCTTGAAATTAGCAGTAGTGGAGAGGCACCTTGCTTCAGGAAATGTGGGGATTGGTCTGGTGAAAGGCTTTGGGTTAAAAAAAGGTGCCCTGGCTTCTTCAGTAGCTCATGATTCTCACAATATAGTAATAGTAGGGACAAAAGATGATGATATGATGACTGCAGCTATTGAAGTGGTAAGGATGAGAGGAGGACAAGTGGTAGTTAAGGATGATGAGGTAATTGCTTCCTTAGCCTTACCTATAGCAGGACTTATGAGTGATAGACCACTGGAAGAGGTAAAGGATAAGGTTAAAAAGTTGAATCAGGCAGCAACTTCGCTGGGATGCAAATTAAAAGAGCCCTTTATGAGCCTTTCTTTCTTAGCTCTTCCCCCTATTCCTGAGTTGAAACTAACTGATAAAGGAATTGTGGATGTAGAGAAATTTCAGATTGTTCCATTGTTTGTAAAGTCTGAATAATTTATTTAAGGGGGTAAATTAGATGCGGATAAACAAAAAAAAAGAAGGAGAAGTTCACATTTTTTCCTTAAATGGGCGTTTTGATGCTCACTCTGCAGGAGAAGTGGAGGATGAGTTAAACTTAGCTATATCTCAAGGAGCACGGAAATTACTTATAGATATGGATGGAACAGAGTATATAAGCAGTGCCGGGCTAAGAGTTCTTTTGGCAATAGCTAAAAAGTTGAAAAAAGAGGATGGTCAGATTAAACTGTGCCGTCTTCAACCTTATGTAAAGGAAGTTTTTGATGTTGCCGGGTTCACTCAGATTTTCAAAATTTACAATACTTATCAGGAAGGGATAAATAGTTTCTGATTCCTGAACATAAAATAAGAAGAAAAGATGAAGAAGATACTTTCCTCCATTACCCTAAAGTCCTCTTTAGAAAATCTGGAGAGAGTAAATAATTTTGTTCATAAATGGGTTAAAGAGGCAGGTTTATCCTCTCGCAGTGAAAAAGAGCTTCTCTTAGCTGTGGAGGAAGCCTATGTTAACATAGTGAAATATGCTTATCCAGAGTCCTCAGGTAAGGTAAGTATCTGTTGCCAGGTAGATCAGAACAAATTAATTCTAAAAATAAAAGATGAGGGTATTCCTTTTAACCCTCTGGAGTTCCCACAGCCTCACCTTGTCCCCCACTTAGAGGAAAGAAAGATGGGAGGATTGGGAATCT
>JAGHCO010000075.1 GCA_021160405.1 Candidatus Aerophobota bacterium | reverse complement strand
CTCCAAGGTTCCCAGAAGAGCTCTGGTTCCTCTAAATTCATTTTCCCTGTATCCTCTTAGGGTATTCTGCCCTCCAATGTAAAACTCCTCATAATAGGGGAGATTTTCACCTAATTTTCCTCTCAGTCTTAGAGCCAAGATAGGTAATTTCCAGAACTCACCCCGGCGCAGATACAGTCTTGTCTCAGCTTCATACTTGGTAAAATCAACATCACCCCCTAAGAATCCTCCACTTTTCTCCACAGAGATAAGAGAGTAGGAGCCTCTGTAAGGATTAAAAGCTTCATCTCTTAACCGGGAATCCCTTATTAAGGTAGGGATTAAACCTTGGTAAGTCTTTTCTCCTGGTTCAAGACCTTCAGGTAATTTTTCTCCCATGATATTTACTCTTTCAGCTTTTGCCGTTAATGAAAAATGTAAATATTTAGCCCATGGCCATCCCAAACCTATCTGGGCACCAGTTCTCCTTTTAGTATATTCTTCTTCAGCATCCGAGTATCTATACTCCTTATTGTACAGATGTATGTTTAACCTGGTAGAGCTACCTCTATACCATCTATCTAAATAGTTTATATCGTAATCGCTTCTCTTTTTCCCAAACTGCCAATCCACTCCTATCCTCTTACCTTTCCCCCAGAGATTATCCTTGGCTATTTGAATAAAACCTTCTAAACCGGAGTTAGAGCTATAGGATGATCCAAAGATAAGTTTCCCCTTTTTCTCCGCCTCTTTCACTTTAACTGATAAATCCAAAATTGAAGGTGATGAAGTAGGATGAGGTTCTATTTCCACTTTCTCAAAAAAACCAAGGTTATACAACCTACGCCAACTTTCCCTTAACTTTTCTGTATTAAAAATATCACCTTTTTTAAGAAGCATTGTCCGATCAAATACTATCTGCCTGGTAGTTCTGTTACCTTCAACTTTAATATTTCCTACTCTCACCTGTTTATTTTCCTTAATAACAATTTTAATCCTAACCAGCCCCTCCTCTTCATCAAGATCAACACTACTATTCACTCGAGCGTATAGATAACCTCTTTTTCCATACATATCCTGAATCCTATCTATACTTTTCTTAAGCTGATCTGGATTAAAAACTTCGCCAACTCGAGGTCTTAATTGATCCAGTATCTGATGAGTAGCTAAGGCATAGTTTCCCTCCACATCAACCTTCTCTACAGAGAACCTTTTCCCCTCCACTACCTCAAGAAATATTCTTACCCAATCTACCCTGTTTTTTTTAAAAAAGCTAAATCCTGGTTGTTTAAAATAAGCGAAATAATAACCAGACCTCTGGTAAGCCCTGATAATCTTTTTAATATCTTTTTTCAACAGTTCTCTATCAAAATACTTCCGAAATCTGGTTTCCATAAATGAGCGAATCTTAGGGTCAGAGAAAAAGTGATTACCTTCTATTTCCACTTCTATTACCCTTATCAATTTTCCCTTCTCTATATAAATTACTGCTTTGCACTCATTTTTCTCCATAACAATTGGAGAAATATCTACCTTAGCAGAAAGATATCCTCTCTTGTGGTAAAACTCAGTAATTTTTCGCTTGCTCTCCTCCATTTTATTAAAATTCCAAACCTGTTCATTTTTAAAGGTGAGCATTTTCTTTAGCTTATTTACCTCTTTTCCTTTGACTCCTCTGAATTCAATCTTAACTATCTTTCTGTTTTCCTTAACCACGAAAATGAGAATAATCCCTTCCGGAGTTTCCTCTCTTAGAGCCTTAAGAGAGGAAAAATAACCTAAATCATAAATTGACTGCATATCCTCTCTTACTTTTTCTTTTGAAAGGACTTCTCCTACCTTACTTTTAATAACTTTTTTAATCTCATCTTCCTTAATCCAATAATTTCCTTGAATTTTAATCTCCTTAATCAGGGATGCTTGTTGAGCTATTGCTTGAGAAACAAATAAAAAAAGAAAAATTATAACTAAACCTGCTATTGCTTTAACAGATTCCCCTTCCCAAAGCGAGAAGGGGAAAAAATTATATTTTCTCATTTTCATCTGCCTATATAGGGGTCGGGTCTTAACATTTGACATTTCATAAAGTTAAGCCAATTATATTATGGTATAATGCAAAAAAGAATGTCAAATGTTAAGACCCGACCCCTTTTACTAACCCTTTCCCTTTGCCTTAACTTTAGTTTCCTTTTTACTAAAGGTAATTTGCCCATCTTTTACATCCACTACTACAGTATCTCCTTCTCGAAATTTCCCCTGGAGAATCTCTTCAGAAAAGGGATTTTCAATCAGTCTCTGGATAGACCTTCTTAAAGGTCGAGCTCCAAAATCAGGATCGTAACCTTCTTTTGCAATTAACTCTCGTGTTCTCTCAGTTACTTCTAAAGTTATATTTTTCTCCTCCAACAATTTCCCTTCTTCCTTTAGCATTAAATCCACAATTTTTTTAATCTCTTCTCTGGTTAAGGGATGAAAGACAATAACTTCATCCAAACGATTTAGAAACTCAGGAAGAAAGTGCCTCTTTAATTCAGAGAGCACGCGGGATTTTATCTCCTCATAGCCCATCCCTACTTCTTCACCAGACTGAAACCCTAAACTGGACCCACTGACAATTTGTTCTGCCCCTAAATTAGAAGTCATAATTAACACTGTATTCCTAAAATCTACAGTATGCCCTAAGCTATCCGAAAGTCTTCCATCCTCCATAATTTGAAGAAGTATGTTAAACACATCTGGATGAGCTTTTTCTATTTCATCAAGTAAAATCACCGAGTAAGGCCTGCGTCTCACTTTTTCTGTTAACTCTCCCCCTTCCTGATAGCCTACATAACCAGGAGGAGCTCCAGTAAGACGAGATACGGTAAATTTTTCCATATACTCTGACATATCCAGGCGAACCATAGCATCCTCATCCCCAAAAAGAAACTCTGCTAAACTACGGGCCAATTCTGTTTTACCCACCCCAGTTGGACCAAGAAACATAAACACCCCAATGGGACGCTTAATATTTTTTACTCCTGCCTGAGCTCGACGAATGGACTGAGATACTGCTTTTATAGCCTCTTCCTGACCAATTACTCGTTTATGAAGAACCTCTTCCATTCTAAGCAGCTTCTTAGACTCAGTTTCAGTTAAGTCTCTGAGAGGGATGTTAGTCCAACTAGAAACTATATAAGCTACGTCTTTCGCAGTAACTACTTGCTCCTCCACTTTTTTACCTTTATCAGCTTTCCAATAAGTCTTTTGCTCTATCAATTTTTTCTTTAAGTTTTTCTCTTTATCCCGAAGCTTAGCAGCTTTTTCAAACTCCTGAGATTTTATGGCCTCTTCTTTCTCATTTCTTATTTTCTCTAATTCAGCTTCTATATTTTTAAGCTCTTTGGGCCGAATATTATTCTGCAATTTTACTCGAGCTGCCGCCTCATCTATCACATCAATAGCCTTATCGGGTAAAAATCTACCCTGGATATATCTATAGGAAAGCTTCGCTGCAGCTACCAGAGCTCCATCAGTTATTCTCACTCTATGAAAAGCCTCATATTTATCTCTTAATCCTTTAAGGATTTCTATAGTCTGCTTTACTGTGGGCTCATTTACCATCACAATTTGGAACCTTCTCTCAAGAGCCTCATCTCTTTCAATGTATTTGCGGTATTCATCCAAAGTAGTTGCTCCAATACACTGGATTTCTCCTCTTGCCAGAGCTGGTTTAAGAATGTTAGAGGCATCTATAGCTCCCTCTGCTGCTCCTGCTCCCACTAAAGTATGTATCTCATCCACAAAGAGAATTATGTTCCTTGCTTTTCTAATCTCACTTAATATTCTCTCCATCCGCTTTTCAAATTCTCCCCGGTATTTAGTTCCTGCCACCACCGATCCCAATTCAATGGTAACCACTCTTCTGTTAAGTAAAGGCTCAGGTAAGGAACCATTAACTATTCTTTGAGCTATACCTTCAGCAATAGCAGTTTTTCCTACGCCAGCTTCACCAATAAGCACAGGGTTGTTCTTAGTTCGACGAGAAAGAATCTGAATTACCCTCTCAATTTCCTTCTCCCTACCTATTACAGGATCAAGTTCTCCATTCTTAGCAAGTTCCGTTAAGTCACGCCCAAATCTATCTAAGGTTGGAGTAATACTGGGCTTATGGGCTTTTTGAACAGATACTTTGCCCCCCAATAAGTTAACAACCTCTTCTCTTACTCTATCTAAGTCGGCTCCTAAACTATTTAGAATTTGAGCTGCTACTCCTTCTCCTTCTCGGATTAGTCCTAAAAGAAGATGCTCAGTTCCAATATAATTATGGCCTAAATCCCGAGCTTCAGTTACAGCTAACTCCAGCACTTTTTTAGCCCTGGGAGTAAAGGGAATCTGTCCCAAAAACAAGGAGCCACCTCCCCTTCCCACTGCTTTTTCCACCTCCTGGCGAACCTGCCCTAAATCTATTCCCAAATTCTGAAGAGCCGTAGCTGCTATTCCTTCTCCTTCTCGGATTAGTCCTAAAAGAAGATGCTCAGTTCCTAAATAATCATGATCCAATCTCTTAGCTTCTTCCCGAGCTAACAGGATCGCTCTTCTTGCTCTTTCAGTAAACCTATTAAACATATTTCCCCCCCTTTTATCTATAGATAAAACCACTATATTTATAGTAAAAATAACCTCTTAGTCAAGGGAAACATTTAAGAATTCATAGCTAAAATATCTTCCCTCTGCGGACCAACAGAAAGAAGATAAATAGGAACCTCTCCTATTTCTTCAACTCTCTTAAGATAGTCTCGAGCAGCTTGAGGTAACTCTTTAAAAGAAGTAATTTTAGAAGTGTCTTTTTCCCATCCTTTTAGTTCCTTGTAAATTGGCTCAGATTCTTTCCAGATAGATTCCTGAGCTGGAAAATTACGAATAATTTTCCCCTTATACCTATAAGCAGTACAAATCTTAACCTTATTTAGTTTATCTAAAACATCTAATTTAGTAAGGATAATCTTATTTAGTCCGTTTATTCGAGCTGCATATCTTAAAATAACTCCATCAAACCATCCACACCTTCTGGGACGACCAGTAGTAGCTCCATATTCTTTTCCCCTTTCTCTAAGGGCATCCGCTATTTCCCCTTTAATTTCTGTGGGGAAAGGGCCCTTTCCTACACGAGTAGTATAAGCCTTAGCTACTCCTAAGACCTCGGTAATCTTACCTGGACCTATCCCCACTCCTGTGCAGGCACCTCCAGCAATGCAATTGGAAGAAGTAACATAAGGATAGGTACCATAATCAACGTCTAATAAAGTTCCTTGAGCTCCTTCAAAAAGTATATCCTCACCTTTCCTCATCAATTGATAAATTAAAAGAGAAGTATCGGTAATATAATCCTTTAACTTTTCTCCGTAACTTAAGTATTTGCTGGTTAGTTCATCTATGGAGAAGTCTATCCCGTAAAGTTTTTTATAAAAGTTTAAATTGATAATTAACTTTTTCCTTAAAGCTTCTTTTATTAAAAGATCACTTATTCTTATTCCTCTCCGAGCTATTTTATCGGTGTAAGCAGGACCAATTCCTCTTTTTGTGGTTCCAATTCTTAGCTTGCCCCTTTGATTTTCCTCCCATTCCTCTACCTGCTTATGATAGGGCATAACTACATGGGCACTTTCAGAGAGATAAAGTTCATTTACAATAATTCCTCTTTTTTGGAGGTCTTCTATCTCCTTTAACAAAACCTCAGGGTCAACTACTACTCCACTACCAATGATGCACTTTTTCCCTCGGTGCAAGATCCCAGAGGGGATTAAATGAAAGACAAATCTCTGTCCATTTACAACCACTGTATGCCCGGCATTGCTACCACCTTGATATCTTACCACAGCTCCAACTCGCCGTGTTAAAAGATCAATTACCCGACCTTTACCTTCATCTCCCCACTGGGTTCCCACAACTACAATATTGGACACTCTTATCTCTCCTTATTTTACTAGATAAGAATTAACTGCTCAGCCACTAATTATCACGAAAATAAGTAACAAGTAATGGGTAATAAGTGAATTACACATTACATATCACATATTACAAATAATTTTAACTTTTCTTTGTGTTCATTCGTGTAAATTCGTGGCCAATTATTTAACTCTCCTCTTTGAAAGTTGAATCTTCAAAACGGGTATATTCCTCAATAAAGGTTAATTTTACCTTATCTGTAGGGCCTCTGCGTTGCTTATTAACAATAACTTCAGTTACCCCCTTGTCTTCGGGGGCCCGAGTATAGTAGTATTCTCGATAAAGAGAAATTACCAAATCGGCATCCTGTTCAATAGCTCCAGATTCCCTTAAATCAGAAAGACGAGGATGCTTGTCTTCCCTCTGTTCAACAGCCCTGCTTAATTGAGAAATAGCCACTACAGGCAAATTAAGCTCCTTAGCTAAGGCCTTTAAACTCCGAGATATTTCCGAAATTTGCTGTTGTCTATTCTCTGCTCTCCAGTTTCCAGCCATCAACTGAAGATAATCCACTATAATCATTTTAATATCTTGCTCTACTTTCAATTGACGAGACTTAGCTCTAAGCTCCAATACACTTATATTGGGAGTATCATCAATATATATAGGAGTGTCGGCTAATGTTCCTGCTGCCTCCATGAGCTTATTCCAATCATCTTCAGAAAGGTAACCTGTGCGTAATTTCTGGCTATTTACTCTGGCTTCAGAGCAAAGCATTCTTTCCACCAACTGCTCTTTAGCGCTTTCCAAACTAAAGATCAATAAAGGGACCCTCGCCCGAGTCGCAGCATACTGAGCAATATTTAAAGCAAAAGAGGTCTTACCCATAGAAGGACGACCAGCTATCACTATTAAGTCTGAGGGCTGAAAACCAGAGGTAAGTCTATCCAGTTGAACAAATCCAGTAGGAATACCAGTAATTTGCTCTTTTCTTTCATAAAGAGCTTCAATGTGTTCAAAGGTTTTAGCAAGAATCTCCTTAATATGAGCATAGGAAGTTCGGGAGGTTTGCTGGATTACATTAAAAATAAGACTCTGAGCTTTATCTAAAATAACATCTAAATCAAAAGAATCGTTGTAGGAAAGATAACTTACTTCATCAGCTGCCTTGAGCAGATCTCTTAAAATGTGTTTTTCTCTCACAATTTGAGCATAGTAATCTACATTGGCAGTGGTAATTACACAGTTAATTAAATCAGCTAAGTAAGCTGACCCACCTATCTTATTCAGTTTGCCTTTCTTGCGAAACTCTTCCCTTAAAGTAATTAAGTCTACGGGTTTGTTTGATTCAATTAAACTCAATATACCTTCATAAATTAGCTTATGAGTATCTAAATAAAAGTAATTTGGATTAGGAATTATTTGTATTACACGGGGAATAGTCTCTTTCTCTAAAAGCATAGCTCCCAGCACTGAGCGCTCAGCTTCTAAATTTTGAGGGGGTATCTTTTCTGAATGTGCGCCGAGATTACCTATTTCTCTCATTTTTATCCCTTTTTAGGATTAAATATTATTAACAGCATTTCTCACTTTATTCCATTTAAGGGCATCAACAATTTGGCAGGCTATATCTACAGCTACTTTTCTTTGGGCCTCTTCAGTGGAAGCTCCCAGATGGGGGGTAAGAACAACGGAATCTAACTCCATAAGGGGACTTCCAAAGGGTTTCCCATTTTCGAAAACATCTAAAGCTACCCCTCTTACTCTTCCCTCCTTAAGAGCTTGGTAAAGAGAATTCTCTTCAATAATTCCTCCCCGGGCACAGTTAATTATCCTAACACTTTTCTTCATCAACCTAATTTCTTTGTCCCCGATTAAATTTTTAGTTTGGGGAGTAAGGGGGGTATGAACAGTAAGATAATCTACCTGAAGCAAAAGTTCCTTTAGTTCACAAAGATTAACTTTCAACTCTTCTGCTCTTTTCCGGGGAATAAAAGGATCATAAGCTATCACTTTCATCCCTAACCCTTTAGCTCTCTTGGCAACTTCACTTCCTATTCTACCCAAGCCTATTATCCCTAAAATCTTTCCATATACCTGCGTTCCCATAAACTTTCCTCGATTCCACTGCCCCTTCTGCAGGGACAGATGTGCCTGAGGTATATTCCGAGAAAGAGCTAACATCATAGAAATGGTGTGTTCTGCAACTGAAATGGTATTGCCATCAGGTGTATTCATCACAATTATTCCCTTTCGGGTAGCCGCATTTACATCTACATTATCTACACCTGTTCCTGCTCTTCCAATTATTTTCAAATTACTACCAGCATTAATCACCTTCTCTGTCACCTTTGTGCCACTGCGCACAATTAAAGCAACATAACTGGGTATAATATTAACTAATTTTTCCTCCCCTATACCTATCTGTTCATTAACTTCAAAACCCTCTCCTCTTAATTTATCTATACCTTCCTTAGCTAAAGGATCAGTTATTAAGATTTTCACTTTTACCCCCTTAACACCTCTTCGGCTGCTCTTACTCCTTCTCCTAAATTTATCCTGTATCCCAAATCCTTTAAAGACATCTCCAAAGCTGAAATAGCAGTAATTACGTCTAAACTATCCATCCATCCAAGGTGAGCTATCCTAATTATCTTTCCGGAAAGTTTTGCCTGTCCCCCTGCTACTAAAACTCCATATTTATCCTGCATTTTTTTTCTCAACTCTTTTTCATTGACACCTGAAGGAACTAAAACAGATGTGAGAACATTAGAGGCAGGATGACCAAAGATGCTTAATCCAAGAGCACTGATAGCTTCTCTCGTTGCTCTGGCTAATACTGAGTGGCGGTTAATGACATTTTCCCAGCCTTCCTCTTTTATTAATCTTAAGGATTCTTTTAAGGCACAAATTAGAGAAACAGCAGGAGTATAAGGAGTTTGCTTTTTATCCAAAGATTTTTTTGCCTTTTTAAAATCCCAGTAATACCGTGGAAGATTTGAATTTTCTACATTCTTCCAAGCTCTCTGAGAAAGAGTAACAAAGGACAAACCAGGAGGAAGCATCAAAGCTTTTTGAGATCCACCTACCACTACATCTATTCCCCACTCATCGGTAGACAAAGGCTGAGCCCCCAGTCCACTTATAGCATCAACTACTAAAATAGCACTTGTCTTACCTACAATCTTAGCTATAGACTCTATATCATAAACTACCCCTGTACTTGTTTCCACCAATTGAGTAAATACAGCTCTAATATCTTGATTTTCTTTGAGCTTTTTCTCAACAATAGAAGGATCAACAGCCGTTCCCCATTCAATATCTATGTTAGTTACCTCTATTCCAAAAGACTGGCATATCTCAGCCCACCTCTCTCCAAATTTACCTCCTCTAATCACCAGAACTTTATCACCTGAGGAGAGAAGATTAGCCACAGCACCCTCCATCGCTCCTGTTCCTGAAGCAGCAAACGTTAAAACAGGGTTGTTAGTTTGGAAGACATACTTTAATCCTTGAGAAACCTCTTTTAAAACCTCAGAAAACTGTTGGGTGCGATGATGAATAATATCCTCTGCCTGTGATAATTTCACTATTTCTGGAAGAGGAGTTGGTCCTGGAGTAAAAATTCTCTTTTTCACATCTGTCTCCTTATCAAGAAAAATTAACCACCGAGGACATTGAAAACACAGAGAAACTAATTAGTTACATTTATTTTTCTGTTAGAGGCAAAGGAAACATAACCATCAACTTTGGCAAAAAGAGTGTCATCTTTCCCTCTACCAACATTAAACCCAGGATGAAACTTTGTTCCCCTCTGACGCACTAAAATAGTTCCCCCTTTAACAAATTGCCCACCAAATGCTTTTACTCCCAAACGCTTAGAAGCACTTTCTCTCCCATTAGAGGAATGACCCTGTCCTTTTTTGTGAGCCATAAATGCCTCCTTTTTAATCTCATAGTAATGTCAAATTCCTTTTCCCTCTCCCCTTGCGGTTGAGGTGAGAAATTAAAATTTATTCTTTCAGCTCACTTATCCCTATAGCTAATCCAACTAAGCCAACTACTGCTACAACGATTCCCACAATTCCCTCTAAAAACATTAACACCTTTGAGGCAAAAACCACTATTAACCATATCCCCACTGCGGTGGCTACCACTCCTCCAACAATCTTTAGCCATTTTTTCATTTTTCTTCACTCCTTATTTTCTGAAATCTTTCTTCCAAAAACCCATAATTTTGAGTTACTATTCATTCAGCCACTAATCATCACGAATAATTATTTAGCAAATTTCATATTCACTTTTTTTGTGTTCATTTGTGGCTAAACTTTTGAAGAGGAAATGAGAAGAATGTAAGCCGGGTTTTGTTGCCAGAAAAAGATTGCTCTTTTTCTGGTGGTGATCATTCATCTAGGATTCAGGTTACCCTGAATCTCAAGCAGCCTACCCGAGGTTAAACCTCCTATTTGGCCTTGCTCCGGATAGGGCTTATCCAGCTAAAGAATCACTTCCTTACTGGTAGGCTCTTACCCCACCTTTTCACCCTTACCAAAAGCTTGGTTGTTAGTTCTTGGCTCTTAGTTAAGAAAACAAGAACTAATATTCCAAGCTTCTACTAATCAAGCATAGCTTGATTAGTGCGGCGGTATAGTTTCTGTGACGCTTTCCGTGAGGTTGCCCTCCCTGGGTGTTACCCAGTATCCTCTTTATGGAGCCCGGACTTTCCTCAGGAGAATTATCTCCCGCGATCACCCATCCTCTCATCCCCTCTTTGCTGCCTCTTTAGCTAACTTATCTGCCTGAGAATTCTTTTCTCTTCCAATATGATGAAAATCTATCTTTTTAAATAAACTCTGCAGATGTTTTACCTGATTGTAAAAAAGCACAAGTTTACTATCTCGAACTTTATAAACTCCTTTAAGTTGGCGCACTAAAAGTTCACTGTCTAAAAAACATTCTACTTCCCTTACATTTAAACCAAGAGCCTCCTGCAACCCATAAATCAAAGCCACATATTCAGCAACATTATTGGTGGCAGTGCCTATAAATTTACCTACCTTCTTAATTAAAGATTTATCAGAACTATAGATAATTACTCCTATTCCTGCTCTACCTGGATTCCCCAAAGAAGCTCCATCTGTGTAAATAAAAACCTTGGATAGGTTTTCCTTCCTCACCTACTTTCCCCTATGAGCTCTCAGATTCTCAATTTCTTTCTCTTTGTCAGAAATATCTTTTTCCAGATCAGCAATTTCCTTAGTTATTTTCTTAAACTCTTCATCATCAACTTTTTCTCCAAGGTTAAGCTTATAGGCTAATTGCCCCATTTTCTTAATTTTTTCCTCTTTTTCTTTCCTCTTTTGATTAATTCCAGATCTTAATTTAGCTATTTGTCCTAACTCTTTTGTTCCAACAGTAAATTTATCCAATCCCTCCTGAGCAGTCTTCTTAATTTTCTCCCCTAACTCATCCAGGTGCTTTCCCCACTGTTTAGCTTCCTCTGCTGTTTTCTCTATCCCACCCTGGGCAGTTATTCTCACCTGCTCAGCTAATTTATCTAATTTTTTCCCTAACTCTTCAAATCCTCCCATTATTCTCACCTCCTCAAAAATTGGTCTTGCCAATTTTTTCTGGCGCGCCTGAGAGGAGTCGAACCCCCAACCCACGGATCCGAAGTCCGTTGCTCTATCCAATTGAGCTACAGGCGCAGAAAATTGGAGCGGGAAACGGGACTCGAACCCGCGACCCTCAGCTTGGGAAGCTGATGCTCTACCACTGAGCTATTCCCGCCCTTAATTCCAATTTTTATTATACCAAATTTATCTAAACTGACAACTCCAGTTTCAAGAAAAAAATAAGGATATTAACAATGTAGTGCAAACCTTTACCCTGTTAGATAGTAGTTAATATCTAATGGAGCGAAGGCCTGCTTGCTTTGGCAGGTCTAAAGACCTACACTAAAGAATAAAGAGAAGTTTTCCTGAATCTGGAGTAACAAGTAAATTGATTTAGACAGTCCGTGATCCAATGTTATACCTTTATTACACTTTATTTTCCCCTGAGTTTCTCAATCTCTTTTCGAATTTCATCTATGACTTCAGGATTATAGATTGTCTTCTTCTTTTCCCTCTCTATCGAAATAACATAAAATACTTCACCACCATATTTTCTAGTAAATTTTCTGTGTGTTTCCTTTTGGAATTTTAACTCATTAATTATTTGAGTAATATAAGCATAGCCTGCTGGTTTAATTTGAAGTCCAATGTATTTGTCCTTTATTTTAATAAAAAAATCCACATTGTATCCCCTATCCCATTCATGGGGGGCGGGTTCTATTTTCACCCCTAAAGCTTGTTGAAGTTGACCATAGATGGTCTTTTTTTCGGACTGATAACCATCATAAGTTCGATTAATCACTAAATTTATAATAAAATTTATACAATCTTCCTGTGTTATACTTTCAATTTCTGCTTGACACACCTCAGTTATTTTTATATAGAGTCTTCCCCCAAGTTCCTCCAGATGTGTTTTAGGATAAACATTTTTGTAATAGTATTCCTCCCATTCTTTTAATGATTTGGGAGAACATTTTCTTATTGATTCTGAAACAGAACCAACTTTCCTCTTCTTCGTTAATCCCCATCTCATATTTGCTTGATTTAATATCCATTCTTTAGCCATTGTTTCGCTTTCCTTTCCACAACTGGATAAACTTATCTTTAAATTTATGACTTATAGAAAAATCTGGGGAAGCTAACCCAGATTTAATTAAGTAAGTGTTGACGAAAATCTTATTTTTTAGATAAACATATGCCATTATTGTATTTTTG
>JAGHCO010000246.1 GCA_021160405.1 Candidatus Aerophobota bacterium | reverse complement strand
TACGTTTCTTATCTTACTTACCAGTTCACTTGCAGGATACGTTTTTGCCAAGTTCAATTTTAAATATAAGGAGTTTTTCTTTACTCTTTTATTAAGCACTATGATGATTCCTTTTGTTGTAATAATGATACCTTTATACATTTTAGCATCCGATTTTAATTGGATTAACCGATTTTCGGGTCTAATAATTCCCATGGGACTAAGTGCTTTTGGTATATTTTTAATGAGACAATTTATTGAAAATATTCCGTCAGCTCTTCTGGAAGCAGCGCGAATAGATGGAGCTTCAGAGTGGTGGATATATATAAAAGTGATTGTTCCCCTATCTCTACCTGCTCTGTCAGCACTAAGTATATTTTCCTTTATGTGGTCATGGAACAATCTTTTGTGGCCTCTTTTGATAGTGAATAGCAAGGACATGCAAACAATCACTTTAGCCATAGCTTCTCTTCAATGGCAAAATAGTATAAGATACGATGTTGTCATCACAGGAGCAGCTGTATCAGTAATTCCAGTTCTTATTGTCTATGCTTTTACCAATAGAACTTTTATTCGGGGATTGACCTTAACCGGTTTAAAGTATTAGTGACCGAATGTAATATCTACACTATATATTTATTGTCAGTCATTACTCCATAACAAGAAGGTAGTTCCAGTATATTAACTTAAACCTGAAGATATCTAAAGGAGTATTTTGATGACCCCTCGTGAGAGAATATTAGCAGCTTTGAACCTAAAAATACCTGACAGAGTTCCTTATTTTGAAAGTGCCATTGAGCCAGAAATTGTTCTGGGAGTATGTGGGCGAGATGACCTTGACGAGAAAGAAATTTCTAAGCGGTTCCATCGAGATCATATCACCTGGTGGATTTTTCCAGCTCCTTTTGTCCAGAGGAAGGAAATAGGAGGCAGGGAATTTTTTGTGAAAGGTTTAATTAAAAGTGATAAGGACTTAAAACTGTTGAAGCATATGCAGTATTATGTTAGCACTCCCGAAGGTACAAAATTGATAGAGATCCCCGATCCGAATGATAAAAAAATATATACCTGGGCTGCTAAATTTGTTGAAGATAAGGAGGAATTTGCAGCTACTGCCATGACATGCCTGGGGATTGATCCAACAATACACAGTATGGGATGGGAAGGATTCTCTTATATGTTGTATGATAATCCAAAATTAATAGAGAGAGTTTTAAGTGGGTATGTGGAATTCAATGCCGCTGTAGTGGATAATCTTTGTAAAATTGGTTTTGATTTCATATGGGCAGGAGATGATATTGCATTTGATTCTGGGCCTTTCTTCTCTCCTGAGGTACTTAGAGAATTGGTTCTTCCTAAAGTTAAAATAGTTACTGATAGAATAACCATTCCATGGATTTTCCATAGTGACGGCAATTTAATGCCAATTTTGGATGATCTTTTGTCTTTGGGAATGAATGCGATACATCCCATTGATCCTAACTGTATGAATATAGAGGAGGTAAAACACAGGTATGGAAGTAGAATATGTATAGTAGGAAATATTAACATGAATAATTTAAAAACAGGAACTCCTGATCAAGTAGAGCAGGAAGTTAAAGAAAAAATAGAAAAAATAGCTCCTGGAGGAGGGTATATTGTGTCCAGTGGGAATTCACTTATTGGAGGTCTTAGACCGGAAAATGTGAAAAGTATGGTAGAGGCAGTTGTGAAATATGGCAAATACAAAAGAGATGGTAACCTGGTGTACTTTCAAAAGTGAGCTATACAGTGAAAGATTATACTCCAAAGCAACGTATGATAAATGCTTACAAAGGGATATTTTCTGATAGATACCCTGTTGCTCCTGAATTTTGGTTCTATTATCCGGCTAAGTTGTTAGGGGTGGACATGATTACCCTTGAAAGAGAACTTCCTTTTTGGCAATCATTGCAGGAAACTTTTAAGTATTTCAATTGTGAGGGTTGGGGAATAGTAAGCCCGCATTATCCAAATCCTGAGGTAGATCAAAAAGAGCAACTTGTAAGATTAGAAGAAGGAAGATACGAATCCAGGAAAGAGATAACTACAAGATATGGCAAAATTTACTCAAGGACTCTTTTTTCAACAGATGAGCCTTCCTGGATAACAGAAAGACCCATCAAGGATTTAGGGAAAGATTGGAAAGTTTATAAGTTATATTCGATGCCTCCTGTAGAGTTTGCAGATTATACAGAGATTGAGAAAGCCTTGAGATCAGTTGGGGACGATTACCTCCTTGAAGTCTACATAGGGGATCCTTTTTTTGATTATGTAGCTACAGCTCGAGAAGGAGGATTAGAACAAGCAATATGGGATTTTAACTGGTACGAGGATTTCTTCTTAAGTTTAAGAGCGGAATATGAGGATTGGATGTGCCAGAAGACAGAGGATATATGCAGGAGGACAAGTGTTGAATCTTTATTTATAGGATGCTCTTGGGCATGCAATTCCCTTGAGGGTCCCAGGATGTGGAGAAAATGGGATAAGCCTTTAATAAAAAAACTTGTAAAAATAGTACATAAATATGGCAGACTCCTCCATGTCCATTTCCACGGAAAATGCATGGAGACTTTAAAGGATTTTGTAGAGCTTGGTATTGACTGTGTATGCCCCTTTGAGCGACCGCCAGGTGGAGATGTAACAGATTTGAACCGGGTTAGACGTATTCTTAATGGAAAGGTTACCATGAATGGAAATGTTCATACAGTAGAAACCCTTATAAGAGGTACTCCCCGGGATGTAGAAAGAGAGGTAATAGAAATAATAGAGGCCTTTAGAGGGGAACCTCGATTAATCGTTGGAACTGGAGATCAAGTAGGTAAAGAAACTCCAGAAGAAAATATCTGGGCAATGATTGAAACAGTTAAAAAATATGTCCATGTAAATTCCTGATATTTTTCATTTTTTGTAAAACTCATAAAAGAGTCTTGCAGGAGGAAAAAT
>JAGHCO010000105.1 GCA_021160405.1 Candidatus Aerophobota bacterium | reverse complement strand
CTCGCACAATTTGCTTAACTTTTTTATCACGGATAGCCTCCCATATGTACCTGTGTCCTTCCTGATAACCCACATAAGCACAAACAGCATGCCCTGTGTTATAAGTGTATAGCTTTTGCTGCTCATAGGCGGTAAAATTTTCCACCGGTACCAATCCTTTTATATTTGGTACCTCACCCAAGAAGGCATTTTTATCTACAAAGAGCTCATTGTACTCCTCAGCCATAATAAAAAGAGGATCTTGTGAAGAAATTGAAGGTGGTACAGGAGGAACCATTCTACTAATAATAGTTTCAACTAATCCAAGGTGGGAATTTATATACTCTATATAAGCTGGTGGACAGTTTTGTAAAAGGTAACTTTTAAACACTTTGCTTGCTTTCGGTAGATTTTCACATAATAGTAGATTAAGAGGCTTGGTAATACCATTTTTTGCTCTTTCTATTATTCCCGAACGGACAAAAGGAGCTACGGAAGCAAGATTTTCTGATTTTACTGCAGTTGCCATTATATCAGCAGTTTTAATCTCCTTGTTCACCTCTTCCCGATTTTTAGCATTTACTGCTCTGATGTTTTTGATGACTATCTCGTAGGGTTGAGCACTTAAGATTTTTAACTTATACTGTTTTTTTTCATTGATCAGAGATATTAAATCATCCCTCACTTCCACAAAAACAGTCTCAAAGCCAGATTGACTGAATAATTGTCCTAAAAATCCTCTACCTATATTACCAGCCCCAAACTGAATAGCTTTTTTCATTTATGATACACTCCTATTTACTTTAGCGATACGCTAAGTAAATCCTTTTGATATTAAAGTTTATCTTTTATATCCTTTTGGAATGGTACAGATAAATCCAAAAGTTACTTTGCTCTTATTATTTATGGACTGATGATACTTATTTGGATTAATATATAACATCACCGACTTTTAGGTCATATTCTCCATTACTACCCTTAACTATTCCTTTCCCAATAGCCACCAAACTTTATTTCCCAAGCCTGTCTTATCAAACGGTGTTTTATCAGTATTAGTAATATACATATACTTCTCGTATAAAATCACTAACATTTTCTATTTAATTGACAAAAAAACGGTAAAAACTTAGATTATCTTATTTATAAGCGCTCCCAACTTCCTATTATCTCATACTCCTTAATCAAATCTCTTATTTTTAAAGCTACCTTTTCTTGCGCCGCTTGAACATCACTGGGATTTTCCAAAAGAGAACGTTCATAAATCTGTCGGATCGAGGTACCAATATTCATCTTGCTTATTCCATTTTTTACAGCTTCTACAATATATTCCTTTTGAATACCTGAACCTCCATGGAGAACCAGTGGAATTTTAGTTAATTGATTGATAATCTTGAGATGTTCTATGTTAAGTCGAGCAGGCACTTTCTCTCTATCTTTGGCTACTCCACTTATAGCTCCATGGATGTTACCTATAGCTACAGAAAGCCAATCTACTTTAGTTTCTGCTACAAAGCATTCAGCTTCCTTGGGATCGGTAAAACCTTTACCAGACTGAAAAAGTTCTTCATAAGGAGGAAGAGGTCCACTTTCATGGCCTAAAACTGCCCCTAATTCAGCTTCAACTGGTCGATTATATTTATGGCAAAGCTCCACCACTCTTCGAGTCACCTCAATGTTTTCTTCTAAACTTAATCTGGACCCATCAATCATCAATGAGTGATATCCAAGTCGTAAACCCATTTGGATAAGAGGTTCCCAGTTTACTCTTTTTCCATCTTCATCGATTACAGGGATATGATCCAGGTGAAGGCGAGTAAATCTTAGATCAGCTAAAGCATAGTACATCTCTGCTACTTGCTGAAAACTTTTTGCTCCAAACTTTTCCACCTCAGGACGAGCAACCTCCACTAGCCCAAAGGTATGCGTTTCTTTTAGAGTATCTACTATAGGCTTAATCATAGGTAAGTACGATGCGTTGAAAGCAGGAATTAGGATTTTTCTCTCATAAGCTCGTCTCATAATATCACTTACAGAAGTTTTTTCGGTAATCATTAAACGCCTCCTTTTGTTTAATAACCGATCTTTCTTAAAATTAGTGATACGTAACATTAGTAATTTTAATTATATTCTAAGTAATTCTCCTGTATAAGATTTATCTGAAACATTTCATTTTGCTTCCTTATTATACTCCTTGATAAAGCTCATAATACTACCTATCAACTTTTCCTCTTGGATATTCTTTTACTTTTTTGTGCTTGTAAATACTTGAATTATCTGCAATAAGATGCAACTCTTTATCAGGAAAATTAGCCTCTATTATTTTTTAAAAGTTTAAGAATTCCTGATGTTAGTGCCAATGATAGCATTTTTCCCCACTTACTTATCCTTTAATTCCTCCTTTAACTATGCCAGCTATGAATTGCTTTTGAAGAAGAGTAAAGGTTATAAGAGGTGGAATCATAGCTATCACTGAGGCGGCAAATAATGGTCCCCATCTAGTCTGGTACTCTCCCACAAATAAAGTAAGAAAAACGG
>JAGHCO010000146.1 GCA_021160405.1 Candidatus Aerophobota bacterium | reverse complement strand
CTGCTAAAGGAAACATTAACCCTAATAATGGTTCGGTTTCTTTCTGGATAAAACCATTGGATTGGGGAAATCAGGCAGAATCGTTCATTCCTATATGGACAATTGACAAAGAAAAGGGAAAGTCCTGGACCTTGTTGTTGTATTATGCCAAAAACAAGGGAAGCCGTTATGGTTTTCTTTCTTTCCGTTCAATGTTTCAGGGGAAACGGCTTATAATTATGGAAGAAAGATCTCTTAGACAAGGTAAACTGCAAAAAAATCAATGGACACATATTGTTCTGACATGGAATACTATGGAGTTAAAATTATATCTGGATGGAAAGGAGGTTGGAAGTGCTACCTATGGTTTGCCGGTTCAGAAGGAAGAACTTACTTCGGCAGATAGAATCTGGTTTATGCCAGTATTCTTTTGGCATTCTGAGCACATACATAAAACTCTCATTGATGAGGTGGAGGTTTTTTCAAGAGCCCTCAGTAAGGATGAAGTCCTTCAAATATATAAAAAGTTAAAGTCATCACTAGTTAAAGATTTGAGGAAGTCAATATTGCCTGTGTCAAGAGCATCAAGAAAGGTTGTAATCGACGGTAAGTTAAGCAAGGGAGAATGGGAAGATGCTACCAGGGTTCCTCTGATGAAAAAACATTTCACTCATCATCTGGTAGCCTTACCGGCTTGGGCTTTCATCAAATACGATGATAAATTCCTCTACGTAGGATATGAGGTATTCTATCGAGAAAAGTTAAAATCAAATGGTAAAGGACGTGATAAAAAAGTTTTCGGAGGAGATGAGGTTGAATTCGACTGCAGGTTACCCGGAGATAGCGAAGAGCATTACTTCCAATTTTCGGTTGCACCAAATAATGCTTACGCCTATTGTAAAAGCGAATCTTATAACAAAGTAAACTGGGAGTGGGAAACGGATTTTCGTCATGGGGCCTATGTAGAGCCAAACCGCTGGACTGCTGAGATGGCTATTCCGCTTAAAGGAATTGGATATCATCCTGATATCAATTCTCCGCTTGAAGCCAACATCGGTTTACATCGTCCAAATGAAGGAAGTTTAGGAGGAGTTTTTGAGCGCTGGATATCCTGGTCATCTGGGGGAAAGAGGTTTGTTGATAAAAAAAGCATGGGTTACCTGAAATTTATGCCGGATGCTACCGCAATTCAAATTCAGCAATTAGGAGACCTTCTCTATGGCAAACTTAATCTACGGATGCAAGGACACAAGGTACGTCGTAGTATAGTTGAAGTCTCTTCTGAAGATAAACAGAAAATAATTAAAAAAGAGATGCAACTTGAAAAAGATAAAGTTTCTCTGAAAGAAAAACTTTCCTGGAAAGGAGGAAGTATTTTCTCCATCCAGGGATTCTCTGAGGATAATAATTTAATCTTTGATTATACCTCCCTGTTTTACATTCGTGACCCCTTTGATTTTTCTTTTGTCTGTGATGCCGAGAAAAAGGAACTGGAAATAAGAGCAGATATTATGGGATTGAAGAAAAAATACCTTTCAGAGATAAAACAAGGAAAAATCAAAATTCTTGCTTCCTTAGAATCAAAAGATGGAAAAATCTACGGAAAAACTGAAGTTATCCCCAAGACCTTTGAAACTAATTTCAAATTATCTTTTCAGGAACTCCCTGTCGGTAAATACACAGTAAAAGTTACGGTTCTTGCTGGAGAAGAGAAATTAGAAAAAATGCAATTTCTGGAAAGACCTTCTCCAATCTTCCTCCAGGATAGAAAAGGGCTGAAGCGCTATGTTCCATTACCCTGGACAGAAATAAAAAAAGAAGGGAACACTATTACCACGCGTTACCACAGGTATATTTTTGGAAAGGGGCCTTTCCCAAAGAAAGCATGGAGTCAAGGACAGCTTGTTTTGGTTAAAGAACCTTCTCTAAAAGTAAAGGTCAGAGGAAAAATCTGTACATTTCTGCCTGTAAGATCTAAGAATATAGAAGTTGCTCCCGACAGGATTATCTCTGAGGGTATCTGTGAGTCACAGGAAGCAAATCTGCGTATCAATTGGACACGACGTATTGATTATGATGGGTTGATTCGCTGCGATGTTGTTCTTTCTCCTAGTTGTACCAGTGTCCAGGTTGATTCACTTAGTCTGGAAATGACCGTTCCTCACACTGCTGCTCGCTATGCCCTAAATCCAACATATAACCACACCTGGACAACGGATGCTAACGCGGTGATAACCGGTTTTCCTATGGTCTGGTTAACCAATGATAAAGTAGGGTTCTGTTTCTTCACCGATACTGATGCTAACTGGGTCTATCCGAGAGGAAAGAAGCCGATTAAACTTATTAAAGAAAAAACAGGAGCCATTATCCGGGCAGATATTATCACCTCTCCTGTTACAATCAAAGTGCCTACTCCCTATGTCTTTGGATTAATGGCTACTCCTGGCAAACCCCCTCGCAAGGACTGGCGGGCTATCCATGCTGAAGGATGGGGAAAGCCAAAGAGGCAAACCTTACAGACAAGGGGATGGCGGCATGAGAAATACATGTGGTGGGAGAATCGATTCCTACTTACCCGCCTCCTCTATCCGGAAAAAGCAAGAGCTTCAATTAAGCAGTACCAGAAAAAAGGAATGGACACAATTCCCTATGCATGTGGGTCCTGAATGCCGGACAACAATCCAATCTACGATTATTATGGAAAACTATGGGCAAAAACAATAAATAAACGCCCGTGTCCCAAACATACGCGAACCGAGTATAAAGGAAAGAATTTCTACTTTGCTCCAGTATGCCCAAATAGCGGTTTTGCTGACTATCTAACTT
>JAGHCO010000055.1 GCA_021160405.1 Candidatus Aerophobota bacterium | reverse complement strand
CCCATCTCTTTTAAGAAAACAGCGAAGGTTGCTGCGCAAGGGAAATAAACAGCTAAGATAACCACAGCTATTACAGCTTGATAAAGGTTAATAATTTTATTTCTTAAAAGGGGAGCTAAAAGCCCTGTGGCTACATCTTTCCTTAGAAACCCTATTATCAAAGGATAGATAGCTTCCTGAGGCAGCCCCAGCCATCTTCCCAGAACAGGTCCTGTAATTGTGGAAAGTGCTTGAGCTACTCCCAGAGAGTAAAGAAGATTAACAAATATAATTCCCACAAAAACCCAGGGAACAGCATCAAGGAGAAAGTGCTCCATTCTCAAGGTGGTTTTCATAAGCAAGTTGGAGAGCCTGGGCCTTCTGTAAGGTGGTATTTCTATGGCTATTTCAGGGGCTTCCCCAGGTAAGATTCTGTTAAGTCCAATTCCCATACTAATAAAAATACCCATAAGGATAAGGTAAATTAAGATGACCCATTTTGAGCCAAAGGGTCCAATGATATTGAGAATTACAGCAGTTTGAGCCATACAAGGTATAGATATCCCCAGCATAGTAAGCATCATAAATCTTTGCTTTTTAGTTTCAAGAATACGAGAAGCCATAACTCCTGGAACATTACATCCAAAAGAAAGTATAACAGGGACAACAGAATAACCATGTAAACCTATTTTATGAAATATGCTGTCTACCAGAACTGCCAATCGAGGAAGGTAACCAACATCTTCTAAGATGGTGAGGAGGATATAAAAAATTAAGACAGCCGGAAGAACAATTCCTATAGGAACATAAATTCCTGTAGTGAGAATTCCAAAGGATTCTAAATATCCTGTTCCCGATGTCCCTATTAGCATATTGTGCATAATTCCTTGAGGGAATAATCTTTCCACTAAAGGGCGAACAAAGCTATCATAAGGGCCTTCAAAAAAGGGTGTCATTATACTATCAGTGATAAAACCAGCTACAGTAATAAAGATTTTAAATATTCCATAGAGGATAATTGCAGCAATGGGAAGGCCGGTAACGGGCTTTACTGTTGCATCTCCCAATTTTTCTAAAAAAGTGGGATGGCGGTGATGAATCTTTTGCACTCGCCTGGTAATAGCTCCCGCCTGACCAAACCTTGCTTTTAACATAGTAAGTTCTATTGGCTCTTGATAGTCTTTCTCTATTTCCTCTACCGCTTGCTGAAATACAGCAGGAGGTATCTTACTTCTAAAGCTTTTCTCTCCCTCCAGAGCAAGAACTATTTGCCAGCGGGGTAGATCTGTCTTCTCACTTATAATTTCTATAGCTTTTTCTATTTTTGGTTCAAATCTTACTTTCACTTTATCTCTTTACTATTTTTCTTATACTCTGGCGGATTTCCTGAATTCCCTCCCCACTTATAGCCACAGTTGATACAACGGGTATTCCTATCTCTTCTTGCAAAGCAGTGGTATTTATTTCTATTCCTTGTTCCTTAGCTATATCTATCATATTTAAATCTAAGAGCATAGGTATTTCCATTTCTCTCATTTGAAGAGTTAGATAAAGATTTCTTTCTAAGTTAGTGGCATCTACTATATTTATAATCAAATCTGTCTTTTCTCTCATTAAAAGATTCACTGCTACTTCCTCAGCTTTATCTGAGGGAATGAGAGAATAGGTTCCAGGAGCATCAATTATTTTTAATTTTTTCCCATCAATTCTTATACTTCCCTCCAGAAACTCTATGGTTGTTCCTGGATAATTGGAAGCAATAACCTTAATTCCAGTGAGGCGGTTAAAGATAACACTTTTACCTACGTTAGGATTTCCCATAAGCAAAACTCTCATTTTAATTCCTTGATTATCTTAATTCTTTGAGCCATTTTTCTTCCAATGGCTATTCTTCCCCCTTCTACCTCCAAAATCATTGGACCTCCTATAGGTTGAGCAATAATTTTGCGTACCTTTTTCCCAGGTATAATTCCTAAGTTAGCCAAGTGTCTTTGCATCCCCATCCCTCCCTGCACAGCTACTATACGAGCAGTTTCTCCTACAGGTAGATTTAAAAGATTGTCCATTTCTTCTCCTTTAAAAAGATCGGCATTGTCAAAAATATTTTACTATTATAATAGTTCAATAAATTGAGTCAACAGCAAATGTGTAAATGCGTTGACTTGAAATATTCTCAAAATTGGAGTATAATATAATAATTGGGAGAAGAGGTTTTTAATGAGAGAAAAACCAGAGGCAAAGCTGTGGCAAATAAAAATTGAAAAGGCTGGGGAAATTATGAGGTTTTATGTAGTTTCACCTCTCAAACCAATGCTTATTTTTGAATCCTACTTTGGAAGATTTCGAAGAATGTTTGACATAACCCCTAAAGGAAAACAAGAGCAACTGGTATTTTTTCTTAATAAGCAAGATAAAGCTGAGGTAGAAAGAGCAGTGGAGATGTACGGTTTTAAACTCAATTCAATTACTGAAAAGCATATAATTTTAGAAGGGGAAAATCTGGAAAATAAAGATCTATACGAGATTTTTCTCTTTAATACTCGAATAAGAGGTCTTTTTAGAATAGAGTATGTTTTCGCTAAGGATAAAAAAGAGGCAGCTAATTTTGCTAAAGAGTTTAACAGGTCCTATCAGATTAGTGTAAGAAAAGCAAATAAAATTGCCTGCTATCCAATAAATTTCATTGGGGAAAATAAGATAATTTTAGAGAGAAAATCTTAACAACATGATTTTAAAAGGAGGTATAATTTAATGGAAGAAGAACTTTTATTAAATGGAGGAAGGATCTTAAGGGTTAAGAGAGGAGATATAACAGATGAGAAGGTAGATGCAATTGTTAATGCAGCAAATTCTCATCTGCAACATGGGGGTGGAGTTGCCGGTGCCATTGTTCGCAAAGGTGGAAGAATAATCCAGGAAGAGAGTAACAAAATAGGATATGTTCCAGTTGGCAATGCTGCAGTTACAACTGCTGGGTCCCTACCTGCAAAATATGTTATACACGCTGTAGGTCCTGTGTGGGGAGAGGGAGAGGAGGATGAAAAACTTAAAAGTGCTGTTTTAAATTCCCTGAAAAAAGCTCAAGAGCTTGGGCTAAAGAGTATATCAATCCCAGCTATAAGTTCCGGTATTTTTGGATTTCCTAAGAAAAGGTGTGCTGAGATAATAGTTAAAACTATTGTTGAGTTCTTTAAGGAAAATAAGGATAGTAGCCTTAAGGTTGTAAATTGTTGTAACATAGATAACCTTACAACCAATTTATTTTTAGATAAGATAAGGGAATATAAACAAGATTGACTTATGGGAAATAATGTGATATATTAAAAAGAAAAAAGAGGAGATTATGCCCAAAATTAAAAGAGCTTTGGTTAGTGTTTCTGATAAGAGAGGAATAGTAGATTTTGTTAAAGGGTTAAAAGATTTGGGGATAGAAATTATCTCTACAGGAGGAACAGCTAAAACTCTTCAAGAAGCAGGAATATCTGTAAGGGAGGTATCCAGTTATACCCAGAGTCCCTCTATGTTAAAAGGAAGAGTAAAAACTCTTCATCCTAAGATTCATGGAGCTCTTTTAGCACTAAGGGATAATTCAGAACAAATGGAAGAGGTAAAAAAATATAAAATAGAACTTATCGATATGGTAGTGGTTAATCTCTATCCCTTTTCTGAAACTATAAAAAAAGAAGGGACATCTTTTGAAGAGGCTTTAGAAAACATCGATATTGGTGGGCCTACAATGCTGCGCTCAGCAGCAAAAAATTTTTTTAGTGTAGCTGCTGTGAGCAGTCCAGAGCAATACAATTTTGTTCTTCGAGAACTACGCGAAAATAATGGTTTCTTAAGTAAAGAAACCTGTTTTAATTTAGCTGTAGAAGTTTTTGAAAAAACAAGTGCTTACGATAGTGTAATCTCTTACTTTTTAGAGAAAAGAGATAATATAGCATTTCCTCAAACTCTGAATTTGAGCTTTAAAAAAAGGCAGGAGCTTCGCTACGGAGAAAATCCTCATCAAAGAGCAGCTCTTTATTGTAATTGGTTAGCTGAGGAAGGAGAGCTCTCTTTAGCTCAAAAAATCTGGGGGAAAACTATCTCCTTTAATAACTGGTTAGATTTTGACACTGCCTTATCTATAGTAAAAGAATTTGATGAACCAGCTTCAGCAGTGATAAAACACAACAATCCCTGTGGAGTTGGCTGTGGGGAAAATTTAGCCAAAGCTTATAAGAAAGCTTACAGAGGAGACCCTCTATCTGCGTTTGGAAGTATCTTGGGTTTTAACCGAAAAGTAGATGTAACAACAGCAAAAGAAATTACTCTTCCTCAAAGATTCATTGAGGGGATAATTGCTCCAGAATACGAACAAGAAGCTCTAAGAATTATAAAAGAGACTCAGAGCTGGGGTAGGAAAGTGATCATTTTGAAAGTTAATACTTCCATATCTGAAGAAAATGATTTAGATATTAAAAGGATAAGTGGAGGAATTCTTGTCCAAGAAAAAGATAAGAAGGATTACATTTCCAAAGAATTAAAAGTAGTTACCACCAGAGTCCCCTCGTCTAAGGAAGAAGAAGATTTATACTTTGCCTGGAAAGTTTGCAAGCATGTAAAGTCCAATGCTATTCTCTTAGCTAAGGATAAAGAGGTAGTAGGTGTGGGAGCAGGTCAGATGAGCAGAGTTGACTCTACTTTTATGGCTATCCGAAAAGCAGGGAAAAAAGCTGAGGGTTCAGTTTTAGCTTCTGATGCTTTCTTTCCCTTTCCCGACGCTATAGAGGAAGCGGGTAAGGCTGGAATAACTGCTATTATCCAACCAGGAGGGTCTATCAGAGATGAAAAGGTAATAGCTGCGGCTAACAGGTATAGTATAGCAATGATTTTTACTGGAATGAGACATTTCAGACATTGAATTTAGAGAAAAGGAGAGAGAACAGATGATTCAAAGTAGAACTTTGGCTGAGTGTGATCCCCAGGTAGATGAGATTATAAAAAAAGAAATCCTTCGCCAACAGGAAACTCTAACGCTTATCCCTTCAGAAAATTATGCCAGCAAAGCTGTCCTAAAAGCACAGGGCTCATTGTTTACCAATAAATACGCCGAGGGTTATCCAGGCAAAAGGTATTATCGGGGTTGTCAATGGATTGATGAGATAGAGAAATTAGCCATTGAAAGAGCTAAAAAATTATTTAAAGCAGAATATGTTAATGTTCAGGTTCACTCGGGAACACAGGCAAATATTGTCGTTTATCAGGCTCTTTTGAACCCAGGTGATACTATATTTTCCCTAAATTTATCTCATGGAGGACATCTTTCTCATGGGAAAAAAGGAACTTTCCCCTATAAATATCACCGGATAGTTAACTATGGAGTAGATAGAGAAACGGAGCAGTTTGATTACGATGAGATTAGAAGATTAGCTCGCAAGTACCGGCCTCACTTGATAATTGTGGGAGCAAGTGCCTATCCCAGGTTAATAGAGTTTAAACCATGGAGAAAAATTGCTGATGAGGTGGGAGCATACCTCTTAGTTGATGCAGCCCATATAATAGGGTTAATAGCCGCTGGGTTTCATCCCGATCCCATCCCTTATGCTGATGTAGTTACTGCTACTACCCAGAAAACTCTTAGGGGACCTCGGGGAGGGTTAATTCTCTGCAAGAAAGACTTCAGTGATAAAATAGATAAAGCTGTATTTCCTGGGACTCAGGGAGGTCCATTTATCCACATAATTGCCGCTAAAGCTGTTTGTTTTAAAGAAGCTACTGAGCCTGAGTTCAAAGATTACCAGCATCAGATTATTCTTAATTCAAAAGCTTTAGCTAATACTCTTATTGAGGAAGGATTTAGGTTAGTTACAGGAGGAACTGATAATCACCTCATATTGGCAGATCTATCCCATCTTGAAATAACCGGGGAAAGAGCTGCTTTCCTTCTGGAAGAAGCAGGAATAATAACAAATAAGAACTGCATACCATTTGACCCTCAACCTCCTTCTATAACTTCGGGTATTAGACTGGGAACACCTGCTCTCACTACTCGGGGAATGAAGGAGCCTCAATTAGAGATTATCGGAAAGTGGATAAGTGAAATATTACATAAACCTGATAAAAAAAACTTAAGAAAAAGCATTAAAGAAAAGGTAAAAAAACTTTGTCAGGATTTTCCCATCTATAAGGATCTGTAAACCTCGTTAAATTAGCACCTAACGGGGTAAATAAAATTTATGTTTTCCTATTCTGAGGCTACAAATTACTTAAACTCACTTATAAATTATGAGAAGATAGCAGATTTCCCTTCTCATAAGAGGTTTTTAAATCTTCAGCGGATGAGAGAACTTCTTGATTTACTGGGAAATCCTCATAGATCTTTGAAGTTTATCCATATCACTGGAACCAAAGGGAAAGGGTCTACCGCAGCTATAATTACCTCCATCTTAACATCGGGAGGATTGAAGGTAGGCTTATATACTTCTCCCCATCTCATTAGCCCCAGAGAAAGAATAAGGATAGGCAAAGATATAATAGATAAGGAGAGATTTTCTCATCTTGTCTTCCAGATAAAAATAGCTGCAGAAAAAATTCGAAGGGTCTCTCCTTATTTTTCCCCTACTTTTTTTGAAGTTTATACATCCTTAGCTTTTCTTCACTTTTCTTTGGAAAAAGTAGACTTAGCGGTAATGGAAGTGGGAATGGGGGGTAGATGGGATGCCACTAATGTAATTAATCCTTTGGTAGGGGTAATTACTCAGATTAGTTTAGATCATATTAAAGAGCTTGGAGACAATTTGTTGGACATTACTAAAGAAAAAGCAGGGATAATCAAAAGAAAAACTAAAATTGTTAGCTCTCCTCAAAATCCTTTAGTTACTTCTCTTCTTGAAAAGATATGCCAAGAAAGAGAAGCTCATCTTTATCGAGTAGGTAAAGAGGTTACTTTTAAATTATTAAACTCTGAAAAAGAAGGTCAAACATTTAAAGTAAAGGGAATAAAAGGATTTTATCCCGATCTTTTTATTCCTCTTGTAGGTAAGCATCAAATTATTAATGCATCTACTGCTATAGCAGCGGTAGAACTTATAGAGAAAGAGGGTATTTCTGTATCCAAGGAGTCCATTAAACAAGGATTAAAGAAAGTTTACTGGCCAGCAAGAGTTGAGATTTTACCCCAAAGACCAACTTTTATTGTAGATTGTGCTCATAACAGAGCTTCCGCAGAAGCTCTGGCTCAATGTTTAAAGAAACTTTTTCCCAAAAGAAGAATTATTTTAATCTTATCTGTGCTTAAAAATAAGGATGTTGAGGGGATAGGAAAATCTCTGTGTCCTCTGGTAGAAACTGTTATTGTTACTAAAGTAAATAGCCCTCGAGCTTTATATCCTGATGAGCTGGTGGGTAGAATTAAAAAGTATTGCTACTCGAATCCATTGATAAAAAAAGATATTTCTTCAGCTATTGCGAAGGCTAAAAACTTAGCTGAAAAAGAGGACATAATTTGTATTACCGGCTCGGTATATTTAGCCGGAGAAGCATTAAATTATCTTAACCATACCAAAATTTCTTAAGGAGAAAATAATGCCTAAAGGAGTTGCTGCTTCTCCTGGAATTGCTATAGGAAAAGTGTACATCTTAGAGAAAGAGGATTTTTGTATTTTGGAATACAAGATTAAAAAAGAAGAGGTAGAAAGGGAGATAAAAAGATTCAGGGAAGCTGTGGAGGAATCTAAAAGACAATTAGAAGAGATAAAGGAAAGAGTAAGCCAAAAAATTGGCGAAAAGGAGGCCTATATTTTTCATGCTTATCTTCATCTTTTAAATGACCCTCTCATTATTGATGAGACTGTGGAAAGGATTAAAAAAGAAAGACTAAATGTAGAGGCAGCTTTAAGGAAAACTTATAAAAGTTTCCCCCGCAAGTTTGATATTGCTCAAACAGGATTTATTCAAGAAAGATTTAGAGATGTAGAGGATGTAGGAGAAAGAGTTCTACGGAATTTACTGAGAAAACCCGCTTTAACTCTTTCTCATCTGGACGAAAGTATAATTGTAGTAGCCTATGATCTCGCTCCTTCTGATACTGTCTCTATGCAAAGAGATAAAATCTTAGGTTTTGCTACTGATATAGGAGGAAGAACTTCTCATACTGCTATAATGGCTCGAGCTCTGGAGATACCTGCAGTAGTAGGATTGAGAGATATAACTAAAAGAGTAAAGCCCGGCTCCTTAATAATTTTAGATGGTAATAGAGGAAGAGTAATTGTTAATCCTACTCACCAGCAAATAGAAAGATACAAAAAAAAGTATCAAGAATTTATAGATTACAGAAAAAAACTGGTATCTTTAAAGTCTCTCCCCCCCCAGACTCTGGACGGTCGAGAGGTAGAATTAGCTGCTAATATTGCTGGTCAAGAAGAAGTGGACCTGGCAGTGAGAAATGGAGCGGAAGGCATAGGTCTTTACCGAACAGAGTATCTTTATATGAATCGCCGAACCTTGCCCAGTGAGGAAGAGCAACTAAAAGCTTATAGAAAAGTGGTAGAAAAAATTGCTCCCTATTCAGTTATTATTCGTACCTTAGATTTAGGAGGAGATAAATTCCTTTCTCATTTTCCCGTTCCTCGAGAGATAAATCCCTTTATGGGATGGAGAGCAATAAGATTGTCCTTAGAGAGAGTGGATATTTTTAAAATTCAACTGCGGGCAATCCTAAGAGCTGCTCAACATAACAAAGTGAAGATTATGTATCCTATGATTTCTGGACTGGAGGAAGTTAAAAGAGCTAACGCAATTCTTTCTCAGGTGAAAAGAGAACTTGATGAGGAAAATATCCCCTTTTCTAAAGATATAGAAATAGGGATAATGGTTGAGGTTCCCTCAGCAGCTATAATGGCTGATCTTTTGGCAAAAGAGGTAGATTTTTTCAGTCTGGGGACAAATGATTTAATTCAGTATGCTTTAGCTGTGGATCGGGTAAATGAAAAGGTAGCTCATCTTTATCAACCCCTTCATCCTACTATATTGAGGTTAGTGGATAGTATCGTTAAATCTGCTCATCGAGAAGGTATATGGGTAGGAGCCTGTGGAGAAATGGCCAGTGACCCTCTTTATATGGCTGTTCTTTTGGGATTGGGAGTTGATGAATTTAGTGTAGCTCCAACCAGCCTTTTAGAGATAAAAAAAGTGATAAGGGGCCTAAATTGGGCAGAGACTCGAGAAGTAGCTTCTAAATTGCTCAAGTTAAGCACATCCTATGAGGCAAAAAGATACGCCCGACAAAAATTAGCTAAAAAAATTAAAAAAATACTAAGTGGAGATTAAAGTTGATGGATAATTTAAAAGAAATAGCTAAAGTGGACAAAGAGAAGATGAGGGATATTCTAATAAGTTTTCCCTCTCAGTGCAGACAAGCAGTAAAGATTGGGGAGAAGACAAAGCTTCCCCCTGAATACTTTTCAGGTATAGAAAAGGTCATCGTTTGTGGTATGGGAGGCTCAGGGATAGGGGGAGAGATATTAAAAACTCTTCTTTTATCCTTAATGAAAATCCCTCTGTTTGTTAACCGAGACTATAACTTACCAAAATTTGTAAATAGAAAGACCCTTATCTTTGTAATTTCTTACTCAGGGAATACAGAGGAGACTCTCTCTATTTATGAAGAAGCTAAAAAAATGGGCTGTTATCTTATCGCAATTACCAGCGGTGGAAAACTTAAGGATTTATGTGGACAAGATAAGATACCCTTAGTAACTATACCATCTGGAATGCCTCCTCGAACTTCTGTAGGATATCTATTTTTGCCTATGTTAAAGATAATGGAAAAACTCATCTCAATTGAAACTATAAATTATGATGAGTTATACCAGAACTTAATTCAAATTAAAGATAGGTGTTCACCTTCTGTTTCCCTCCAGGAAAATTTAGCCAAATCTATCGCTTATAAATTAAAGGGGAAAATTCCTATAATTTACGGAGTGGATGGAAGAACTGATGTTGTGGCTCACCGGCTAAAAACTCAGCTTAATGAAAATTCTAAAATACTTGCTTTTTGGGATGTTTTTCCCGAGCTAAATCATAATGAAGTGGTGGGATGGGATGGAGAGGATAAGACTAATTTAAGGATATTTTATCCTATTTTTATTCGAGATAAGGATGAGCCATTAAGAATTAGTAAGAGAATTCATGTTACTCAAGATTTAATTAAAAGGCAAGGAGTGGAATATACAGAAATTTGGGCAGAAGGAGAATCTCTTTTAACCAAAATTTTTTCTTCCATATATATTGGGGATTGGGTAAGTTTTTATTTAGCTATCCTTCGAGGAATAGACCCTACCCCTGTAAAAGCCATTGAACTGTTAAAAAAAGAACTTAGTCGATGATAGTAAAGTGAAAAAACGGCAAGGTTTTATCTTTTACATTTTGCCTTTCTTTGTAGATATAGCCTTTGGGATACTACTTATCTGTATCCCCCTTTTAGCTATTAAGATAGGAGCCAATTCTCTGGAATTAGGAGGACTGGGATTTATAATTACTCTTTTTTACATTTTCTTTTGCGTTCTCTTTGGAAAATTATCTGACCGATACAAAAGTAGCCACTTTCTGTGGATAAGCTGTTTGATCTGCTTCTTTTTATCCTTTGCTTTTCTCCTTTCCCATCAGTTATATCAGCTCTTTTTATTTATGGGGATTTTAGGAATAGCCTCGGCTATGTTTTGGCCTTCTATTGAGGTTTTAATTGCTAAAGAGGGAGGGAAACTCCTAATAAAGAGGACATCCAAATTTAATGCTTCCTGGTGCTTGGGATCAGCTATTGGCTTTTTAGCAGGTGGCCCTCTTTTTCAAATTAATACTCGATTACCTTTTTATTTTTCAGGTTTAATTTTCCTCATATTAGTTTTCTTTATATTTATCTCTATAAAAGAAATAAACCATTTTTCTTTGCAAGAAACCTCCTCTAAAATTGATTTTCTAATACCCTCAGGAAAATCTTCTTCCTCCTATCTTTACACTGCTTGGTTAGCTAATTTTACCCTCTGGTTTTCTATAAGCATTGTTCGTTATCTCTTTCCAAAGCTTTCCACAAATTTAGGCTTCTCACCCTCTGTCTTAGGGATTTTATTTTCCTGTATTTCTTTAGCTCAAACTATTACTTTTTATGCTCTGGGAAAATTGTCCTTCTGGTATTATCAAAAATCAATTTTAATTTTTACGCAAATGGTGGCTATCATAGCCCTAATTATTACCTTTTTAACCAGTAATGTACTAACTTTCATCGGTGCCTTTGCACTTTTAGGGATATCTGTTGGGATAACCCACTCAGCAAGTTTATTTTATACCTTAAATACACCTGAAAATAGGGGGATAAGAGCTGGGATTCACGAGGGGATCCTGGGATTAGGAGGTCTTTTTGGCCCCCTTACAGGAGGTATTTTAGCTACTCAGTCCACTCTTAGAGCACCTTATCTGTTAGCAATTATAGTTATTGGAGCAAGCATAGCTGCTCAAGTTTTCTTTAAATTTAAGAAAAAGAAGCTATGAAGAAAAGCAGGAAAACAAGAAAGAGAGAAAAAAGAGGGAAAGAGCATCTATCTTATTTAAAGGGTAAATCTTTATGGCTTTTTTACGAAGCAAGGGAAGCTATGGAAAGGGGAAAGGAAAACTTAGCTATAGAAATGTTAAACAGAGCAGTTAAAATTGATCCAGAATTTTTCCATGGACATTTGTTTCTTGGTTCTGCCTATCAGGAGATAGGAGATTACAATCTTGCTCTAAGATCTTTACTAAAAGCTAAACAGATAGATCCATTCTCTACGGTAGTTTACTACTATTTAGGTAATGTTTATTTTAATCTTAATATGTTAGAGCAGGCTCTTCAATCCTACAATTATTTACTTTCACTTCTTAAAGGAAAGAAACTAACCCAAATAGATAGAGAAATTAAAAAGGAGGTAAAGGAGAAAATTTTAATACTAAAATCTCCCTTAAAGGAAAAAGAGAATTCATTCAGTATCACCCAGAATTTTTCTGAACAGGCCACTGTCAAAGATAAACAAATCCAAGATCTAAGTAAGTTTCAAACTCTATCACAAACCTCCCTACAAGAGATATTCACTGGCCTTAAGATCCCAAAGAAATTTAAGTTTGAAGAAAACAATTCTTTGCTTGAAGCTTTAGAAAGGGAAAAATATGAACCTTTTGCATCTTATAGACTAAGAGTTCAAGCTAATGAGCTATTCCTTCTGAAAGGATTTGATCGTCTACTTTGCTTAAAAGAGGTTAAAGGGGTAAAAAAATTCTGGTATCAAATAGAAACAGCAAAGAAGGCTCTTAAGTATTTTCGGGGAAGGGTTCTTCTCTGTGATGAGGTGGGTTTAGGGAAAACCATAGAGGCAGGAATGATTCTTAAGGAATACCTTATTAGAGGCCTGGTAAGAAAGGTACTGATACTTGTCCCTCCTTCCTTAGTTATTCAATGGGAGGATGAGATGGCCTCAAAATTTAACATTAAATTCATTACTACAGATAGCCCTTCTTACTTAGAAAAGGGGGAGCTTTTCTGGAAGAAAAATGATTTAATTATTGCCTCTATTAACATTGCTAAATCTAAAAAGAACTCTCGTATCATAACAGAAATTGATTACGATATGGTAATTGTAGACGAGGCACATCATTTAAAGAATAGGAATACTCTAAACTGGAAGTTTGTTAACTCTCTTAAGAAAAAATTCATCCTTCTTCTTACAGCAACCCCTGTTCACAATGATTTAATGGAGCTATACAATCTTATTACTCTTTTAAAGCCAGGACAACTTAAAACACCTTCCTCTTTTAGAAAGATCTTTGTAGTAAGAGGTGATCCTCGAATTCCTAAAAATAGAGAAAAGCTAAGGGAACTTTTAAGCGAGGTGATGATTAGAAATACAAGAAGTATCGCCAATATTAATCTTCCTAAAAGATACGCTACTACTATTAAGGTGCCTATGGAAGAGGAAGAAAAAAGGTTTTATGAAAACTTAAGCAGTTTTGTAAGAGAAGCTTACCTATCAAATACAATAAATAAATTCACCTCTACTCTTCTTCAGATGGAGGCAGGCTCAAGCCCTTTTGCTACAAGATCTACCTTATTAAACTTAATAAAGAGGGAGAAACTTTCCTTAAACGCCTTGGAGAAAGTTAAACAACTCCTTGATTTATCAAATCTTTCCAGCCTCGCAAAAGCTGAAAAATTAGTGGAGATGGTATCAAAAAATAAGGAAAAGATTATAGTGTTTACCAATTATCTTGAGACTCAGATATTTTTAGCAAAAAAACTTACTCAAAGAGGGGTAGAATGTTCTTTAATTAATGGCACCCTATCATCTATAGAAAAAGAGAGGAATATAGGCTTGTTTCAAGATAAGGCTAAGGTTCTTCTCTCCACTCAGATAGGAGGGGAAGGGAAAAACCTTACATTTTGTAACACTATGATTAACTATGATCTTTCCTGGAATCCTATGAGGATAGAACAAAGAATTGGAAGGATTCATAGAATAGGTCAAAAAAGAGATGTCTTTGTTTTTAACTTTTCTGCTCCAGGAACAGTGGAGGACTACATTATAGATATTTTAGATAAAAAAATCAATATGTTTGAATTGGTCTTAGGTGAAATGGATATGATCTTAGGAAATTTAGATGAGAGCCGTGATTTCTCAGATATTATAATGGATATATGGATAAGTGAGGATAGAGAAAAAGGATTTAAGGAGCTTGGAGAAAAATTGCTTCAGGCTAAAAAAAGATACCTGGAAGTGAAAAAGTACGAGCAGGAGATGCTTCAGCATGACTATGAACTATGAAATCCTGCAAAATTTTGTAAAAGATGTTATTGAAGTTAAGGGTGGAATAGCCGAGGAAAAAGAGAAAGGAGTTTTAGATATTCTTTTGCCAGAGACTCTTCAAAGAAAATTATCCTGCAGAGAATATCAGCAAATTTCTTTCTTACCTAACCATACCCAAGGTGAATTTGTAACATATGGTTCCCCATTTTTAGATAAGATACTTTCTCTTACCCAAGACTTTGGTAAAATAACCAGAGTGTTTATAAAAGATGTTTACCTAAAAAAAGGAGGTTTAGTTAAATTAATTGAAGAAGATTTTGAGTTCCCAAATTCCAAAAGATTGGGTCATCTTATGGATAACCAGGTAATATGTTCATACCTTTTGATTAATTTTAAAGCTAATATTATCTCTGATGAGAGAAAAGAGGAAATCATAACTGCCATTGTAGATGAGCAAACTCTAAGAGAAGCTCAAGAGATGGTAGGTTTAGCTTCTTTTTTCTATCCTCACAGTGAAAAATGGCCAGAACTAACTATAAAAAGGCAACCCTTAAAAAAAGTGTATCATAAAGCGAAAAAAGTAGCAGTGAAGCTTTTAAATAAAGGGCTAAAGGAAATAGAAGATAGAAATTTAAGGAGGTTAAAAAGAGATATTGAAAGGCTCTGGGAATATTATCTGGGTTTAAAGAAAGAATTGCAAAAAAGAATGGCAAGAGGGCTTTCCTCTGAGGATAAAGAGAAGATTTTTTCTAAGCTAAAGTTGATAGATATAGAATTTGATAGAAAAAGATACGATTTGGTTGATAAATACACCTTGAATATAAAATTAGAACCAACAAATGCCTGTAGAATTTACCTTCCTAAAATGCTAACTGAGTATCAAGTTCAGAGAAAGAACCTTAAAAAGACAATAAATTTCTTCTGGAATCCTTTAATCAAGGACATTGAACCATTAATATGTGAGGCCTGCGGAGAGGAAACTCACAGTGTTTATCTATGCAACAATCTCCATCTGGTTTGTCCTCACTGTTATTTTCACTGCCCGAGATG